>CBFGXR010000289.1:0-3124 GCA_965652675.1 uncultured Castellaniella sp. | reverse complement strand
GCCCGGGGGCGTCCGGATCCAGCGCCCGGGGGTCGGGCGCTTCGGGAAGAAAACGCAGCCCGACCCGCACATCCAGGCCCCGGTTCCCCAGGGATGCCGCCACGGCGTCGGCCAGGTCCTGGCTGTGCACCAGCAGGGGCGAGCCCCGGTCGAGCCAGACCTGGGCGTATTTCGGGGCGACGGCGGCCGGCCGCCGCGTCAGCACGAACAGGCGCAGGATGATCTGCCACAGCGCGGCGGGCAGTTCCACCACCCGGGGATCGGACAGGAACTCGCCCAGGTAGCGGCGCACGGCCGCCGGAGTCGGCGCATCGGGGGTGCCCAGATTGATCAGCAGGACGCCCGGCGGACCGCGGTCCGGCCCGGGGGCGTCCGGATCCAGCGCCCGGGGGTCGGGCGCTTCGGGAAGAAAACGGCTCATGATCGGAAAACAGGGAAGAACGGCATCAGGAAGACGCCTGGCCGAGGGCGTTGGACAGCATGCGGGCGGTGATGTCGACGATGGGAATGACGCGGTCGTAGGCCATGCGGCTGGGGCCGATGACGCCCAGCGTGCCGATCACCTGGCCGTCGACCCCGTAGGGCGCGGTGATGACCGAGACGTCTTCGAGCGGCACCAGGCGGGAATCGCCGCCGATGTAGATCTGCACGCCCTGGGCGCGGCTGGAGACGTCCAGCAGGTGCAGCAGATCGGTCTTCTGCTCGAACAGCTGGAACAGGCGGCGCAGCCGGTCCATGTCGGCCGTCATTTCCGACACGCCCAGGAGTTTGCCCTCGCCGGAGATGACGACGGCCTCGTCGTCCGTGTCCGGCGTATCCAGGCCGGCGTCCACGGCCTGCTGCATCAGGCGGGAGATGTCGGTGCGCAGCGAGGCGAGTTCGTCGGCCAGCGCCAGGCGGACCGCGTGGAAGGACTTGCCGGAAAACTGCCGGTTGAAGAAATTGGAGGCTTCCAGCAGTTCGACTTCCGAATATTCGCGCGAGACGAACAGGATGCGGTTCTGCACGTCGCCGTTGGGCGTGACGATGATCAGCAGCACGCGCCGGTCCGACAGGCGGATGAATTCGATGTGGCGGAACACCTGGGTGCGCTTGGGCGTGAGCACCACGCCCGCGAACTGCGACAGGTTCGACAGCAGCGAGGCGGCGGCGGTCACGGCGCGGCCGGGTTCGGCCGCCGGCAGGCAGTCCTCGATCCGCAGGTCGGGGCTGAGTTCGTAGGGCCGGGCGGTCAGCAGGCTGTCGACGAACATGCGGTAGCCGCGCGGCGTGGGCACGCGGCCCGCCGAGGTGTGCGGGCTGTGGATCAGGCCGAGGTCTTCCAGATCGGCCATGACATTGCGGATCGTGGCCGGCGACAGGTCGAAGACCTTCGACAGCGTGCGCGACCCCACGGGCTGGCCGTCCGCGATATAGCGTTCGACCAGCGCCTTCAGCAATGTCTTGGCTCGATCATCCATGTTTAGTGCCCAGCGCGGGATGAAAACGGCCCGCCCGCGTCGGCAGCCGCGACCTCATCACCCTATAATCGGATACGCCTATTATTCCATTAATTCCGGGAGGCCCCCCGCCCATGCACTTCAAGACCGTCGCCCTGATCGGCCGCCACCAGGACAGCGGCATGGACGCGCCCCTGCGCCGACTGGGCCAGGTGCTGTCCGCGGCGGGGCGCGACGTCCTGATCGAAGCCGAGACGGGCCGCAACACCGGGGTCGCCGATTTTCCCCTGGCCTCGTACGAGGACATCGGCGCGCGCGCCGACCTGGCCATCATCATGGGCGGCGACGGCACCATGCTGGCGGCGGCGCGTCAGCTGGCCACGTCCGGCGTCGCCATGATCGGCATCAACCACGGCCGCCTGGGCTTCATCACCGACATCCCCCTGGGCAGCGCCGACGAAGCCATCACCCGCATCCTGAACGGCGCCTTCGTCCAGGACGAGCGCATTCTCCTCGAAGGCCGCGTGATGCGCGGCGACGAGACCATCTTTTCCGGCCTGGCCCTGAACGACGTGATCATCAACCGCGCCGGGCGCGGCGGCATGATCGAACTGCGCGTCGAATGCAACGGCGCCTTCATGCACAGCCAGCGCGCCGACGGCCTGATCATCGCCACGCCCACGGGATCGACGGCCTACGCCCTGTCGGCCGGCGGGCCGATCCTGCACCCCCAGGTCAATGCCCTGGTGCTGGTGCCCGTCGCGCCGCAGACCCTGTCGAACCGGCCCATCACCCTGCCCGACGACAGCGTCCTGAACATCACCATCAGCGCCCTGGGCCGCGTGGAATCGGGCGCCAGCGTCCACTTCGACATGCAGGCCCTGTCCAACTGCCAGGAAGGCGACCGCATCGACGTGCGCCGCAGCCCGCACCGCGTCCGCTTCCTGCACCCCCAGGGCTACAGCTATTTCTCCACCCTGCGCAGCAAGCTGAACTGGAACCGCATGCTGCACCCCTGGGACGAACCCGACCAATAGGCCCGGCCACCACCATGCTGCGCGCGCTGCACATCCGCGACTTCGTCATCGTCGATCAGGCCGACATCGTCTTCGACACCGGCTTCACCGTGTTTTCCGGCGAGACCGGGGCCGGCAAATCGATCCTGATCGACGCGCTGGCGCTGGCCCTGGGGGGCCGCGGCGACGCCACGCTGATCCGCCAGGACGCCGCGCGCACCGACATCAGCGCCGTCTTCGACGCGCCCGAGGCCGCCGCCGGCTGGCTGGCCGAACAGGCCCTGGAAGGCCCGGAACTGATCCTGCGCCGCGTCATCGATGCCCAGGGCCGCGGCAAGGCCTGGATCAACGGCGTGCCGGCCACCCTGGGCCAGTTGCGCGACCTGGGCGCCCTGCTGGTGGACATCCACGGCCAGCACGCCCACCAGAGCCTGCTGCAGCCCGCCAGCCAGCGCGAACTGCTGGACACCCAGGGGGGCCACGCCGACCAGGCGCGCACCCTGCAGCAGGCCTGGACCGACTGGCGCCAGGCGCAGGCCGCGCTGGACGCCGCCCGCGACGACGCGGCCGGCCAGGCCGCGCTGCTGGAACAGCTGGCCGCGGACGTGACCTGGCTGGACGAACTGGCGCCGGAGCCCGGCGAATGGCCGGATCTGTGCGCCCGACAGT
>CBFGXR010000288.1:0-3155 GCA_965652675.1 uncultured Castellaniella sp. | reverse complement strand
ATGTCGAACAGGCCGAATTCGCGGCGCGCCAGGTAGCGGGCGGCGCGCAGGCTGCCCTGGGCGTAGGTGGCGCGGCTGCTGGACCGGTGGCTGATCTCGATGCGTTCGCCCGTGCCGCAGAAATACACGGTGTGGTCGCCGACGATGTCGCCGCCGCGCAGCACGGAAAAGCCGATGTGGCCGGTTTCGCGCGGGCCGGTGTTGCCATGGCGCGCCCAGTCGGCGATCTCGTCGAGCGGCTTGCCCCAGGCGCGTGCCACGGCTTCGCCCATGGCCAGCGCGGTGCCGGAGGGCGCGTCGACCTTGTTGCGGTGGTGGGCCTCGAAGACTTCGACGTCGTAGCCGCTGTTCAGCAGCCGGGCGGCCATGTCCAGCAGCTTGAGCGTCGCGTTGACGCCCACGCTCATGTTGGGGGCGAAGACGATGGCGGTCTTCTGGGCGGCGGCGCGGATGGCCTGTTTGCCTTCGGCGTCGAAGCCGGTGGTGCCGATGACGCATTTGACGCCGTGCGCGGCGCAGGCGTCCAGATGCGCCAGGGTGCCTTCCGGGCGGGTGAAGTCGATCAGGCAGTCGGCCCCGGCCAGGGCGCCCAGGTCGTCGGTGATGCGCACGCCCGTGTCGATGCCCAGGGGCGCGCCGGCGTCCTGGCCGATGGCGTCGTTGCCGGGCCGGTCCAGCGCGACGGCCAGGGTGAGGTCCGGGGATTCCAGGACGGCCTGGATCAGCATGCGCCCCATGCGGCCCGAGGCGCCCGCGATGGCGATGCGCATTATTCCTGCCCCTCCTTGGGGGTCGTGCCGATGGGGGCGGTTTCGATCGTGGCCTGCGGCACGACGTTCTGGCCGCTGGGGGACGCGGACGAACCCAGGCCCGGGGACGCGGCCTGCTGCGCGGCGCGTTCGGCATCGGCCGACTGGATGGCTTCCTTGCCGCTGTCGGCCTTCTGGAAGGGCTGGCGGTCGGGCTGTTCGTCGCCCGTCCAGCGGGTCAGGCGGTCGTTGTCGAACCAGACGGTGAACTTGCGCAGTTCGTCCTTGCCGTAGCCGGGCTGGTTGTAATAGGGGTAGTCCCAGCGTTCGGCGTGGAAGATGTCCTGCAGCGTGGGCGTGCCCAGGATGAAGCGCACCTGATCGCGGGTCATGCCGGTTTCGAGCTTGGCGACCTGTTCGGTGGTGATCCAGTTGCCTTGCTGGATGGTGGCCCGGTAGGGGAAGCCCCAGTTGGTCGAGCCGCAGCCCGCGAGGCCCAGCGCCATGACGCTGGCGGCCAGGCATAGAGTCAGCCGGTGGGAATGAGCGCTGGATACGATGTGCACGAAAGTCCCCGTGGTGGATTCGATGGCCGCGCATCGGCGGCCGCTAAAACCGCTATCATAAAGGGAATTCGGAATTGCGCATGCGCGCGGCTGAATGCGGGTGGGTTCCGGCCCGCTTGCCTTTCGCCGCATTCCCCGGGATACTTGAACTATGAACGACCAGATCGAACTCAAGACCATGGGCCTGAAGGCGACGTTTCCGCGCCTGAAGATCCTCGATGTATTCCGCAAGGCGGAAACCCGTCACCATAGTGCCGAAGACGTCTATCGCGCCCTGATCGCCGAAGACGTGGACATCGGCCTGGCCACCGTGTATCGCGTGCTGACTCAGTTCGAGCAGGCGGGCATCCTGCTGCGCAGCCAGTTCGATGGCGGCAAGGCGGTGTTCGAACTGAACGATGGCGACCACCATGATCACCTGATCTGCACCAACTGCGGCCGGGTGGTGGAATTTTCCGACGCGGAAATCGAAAAACGCCAGCATCGGGTGGCCAAGGACAACGGCTTCACCCTCGAAAGCCACCACATGATGCTCTACGGCATCTGCCCGAAGTGCTCCACCGGTAAAAAGGCCTGACCGCCGTCGGGCACGCCGGCTGACCGGCGGCCCGCCCCGACTCTTACCCCGTCTGTCCGGACGCCAGCATTTCGCGCGCGTGCGTGCGCGTGGCGTCGGTCATCTTCAGCCCGCCCAGCATGCGGGCGATTTCCTCCGTGCGGGATGCCTCGTCCAGCGGCCGGATGGCCGACAGGGTGCGGCCCGCGCGGGTGGCCTTGCTGACCTGGAAATGCCGGGCGGCGCAGGCGGCGACCTGGGGCAGGTGGGTGACGCACAGGACCTGATGGCGCGCGCCCAGTTCGCGCAGCAGGCGGCCGACGACTTCGGCCACGGCGCCGCCGATGCCGGCGTCCACTTCGTCGAAGATCAGGGTCGGGACCCGGGCCGCCTGGCTGGCGATCACCGACAGGGCCAGGGAAATGCGCGCCAGTTCGCCGCCGGAGGCCACGCGCGACAGCGGCCGGGGCTGGACGCCCGCGTGGCCGGCCACCAGGAATTCGACGGTTTCCAGGCCGTGCGCGGCGGGCTTGCAGTCCGTCAGGACGATGTCGAAGACGCCGCCGTCCATGGACAGGGTCTGCATGGCGGCCGTGACCTGCGCCGCGAGCCGCGCGGCCGTGGCGCGCCGGGCGGCGCCCAGGGCGCGGGCCTGTGCCATGTAATGCGATTCGGCCTGGCGGCAGGCCTGTTCCAGGGCTTCCAGGTCGCGGCCGGCCTCGGCCTGGCGCAGCCGGGCGCGCAGGGTTTCGTGGTGCTCGGCCAGGGCGTCGGGTTCGACGTGGAAGCGTCGGGCGGCCTCGAACATGCGGCCCATGCGGGCGTCGGCCTGCGCCAGGGCGTCCGGGTCGGGTTCCAGCCGGTCGGCGTAGGCGTTCAGGCCGGACACGGTTTCCGCGCACAGGATGCGGGCCGATTCCAGCGCCTGGCAGTGTTCTTCCAGTGCGGGATCGTGGCGCACCAGGGATTGCAGGGACTGGATCGCGGCGTGCAGCGCCTGGGCCGCCGAGCCGGATTCGCCGTCCAGCGCCTCCACCGCCTGTCCGGCGCCGGCGAGCAGGGCCTGCGCGTGCGCCAGGCGGGACTGGCGGGCGCACAGGTCCGGCCATTCCCCGGGCTCCGGCGCCAGTTCGTCCAGCCAGGCCACGTCCGCGGCTAGCTGTTCCAGCAGCGCGGCCTGGCCGGTCGCGTCGTCGCGGGCGGAGTCCAGCGCGGCCTGCGCAGCAGCCACCGGCCCGATCCACAGCGCCGTCTTGTCGCAATACACCCAATCGAGACATGCGG
>CBFGXR010000287.1:0-3158 GCA_965652675.1 uncultured Castellaniella sp. | reverse complement strand
CATCTCCAGACTCAATCTCGATGGATACAACGTCTTGACACTTCACAGCTAGGCGAGGCGCCGGGAGATCCCGGCCTTCGCCTTCCGGCAGTAGATCGCGCAGGCGACCGGGATCAGCGTGGGCAGGACGATGTAGAGCGGGGAGAACACCGGGCTGTGGAAGTGGTCCAGCGGGGCGGCGTCCCGGATGTCGTAGAGTCCCAGCGCGTCGAAGCCCAGGTCGAGGCACAGGTAGCCGATCAGGTGATAGCTCATGATGGCCTTCGATTCCCTGCCGGTCGCCTCGAACAGGTCCATCTTCTCGCTGGACAGCACCCAGGACAGGTAGCACGTCGAATAGATGCCGCAGCAGATCCTGACGAACGACATGAGGAATCCGTCCGGGTATTTGCTCCAGGCCATCACGACCGCGTGGTCGAAGCCCGTCCGCGAGGAAACGTACATGACGAAGAACGCGGCGATGAATCCGTACAGGTTCAGGCGCTTCCACAGGAACGGCCTGGCCACGTAGCCGGCCAAGTAGAACGCGGACGCGACGCAGCATTGGCTCAGGTAGTTGTCGCCGATGTCCCGGCCGGTCTGGAACCGGCCGGCGAAGGTCTCCATGCCCAGGTATCCCAGCGCCAGGATCGCCAGGACGTAGGCACCGGATGCGAATTTCCACCCGCGCGTCGCCTTGATGAGCGGAAACAGCGCGGACGAGGTGACCGCATAGCAGACGACGAACCAGAGGACGAGGAAATAGGTGTTCTGCTCGAAGTTCGACCGGTAGTTGGCGCGCAGGATCTCGAGGATCGAGCCGCCGAACGGGTCGCCCTGGATGTCGGCGCCCAGGCCGTTCCTGAACAGGACCGCCATCGAGCCGATCACCAGATAGGTCGAGACCGCATACAGCACGTGCTTCCTGGCGATTCCCGCGTAGAACTTCCGCGCGCCGGCGCGCGGGTCGAGCAGCAGCCCGCCGATGAAGAAGAACAGGGGCATGTGGAAGGTGTACGGCTGGTAGAAGTCGAACAACGCCCCTTGATAATGGCCGATGACCACCATGACGATGCCCATGGCCTTGGCATAGTTGATCGCCAGGGATTCGCGCCGGGTCGGTTTGTCGTGGATGTGATGCCGCATCTTCACCTTTCGCCGCAGAGGTGGGCCGCGGCACAGCCGATACGGGCAGCGTAGCATCGGGGCGGGACGAGGCGAAGCACGCGACGTAAGCGTGCGTCACCCGATGTGAGCGAGGGTGGAGTGGGGCTGTACGCTTCAGCCGCTCAACGCGCTTCGCCCGCCGCTTTTTTATTGCGGTACATGTCCTGATCGGCGCGCTTGAGCAGGGACGGCGGATCCCGGCCGTCGCGCGGGTACAAGGCCGCGCCCATGGCGACGCCCAGAGTGACCGCGACGTCTTCGGGGATGCCCTGCAGCGTGCGCAGAGGCAGTTGAAGCTCGGCTTCGATCTTCTGCCGGATGGCCTCTAGCTGGCGATCCTGGCTGACGCCTTCCAGGATCGCGACGAATTCGTCGCCGCCCAGGCGGGCCAGCAGGTCGTCGTCGCGCAACTGGGCCTTGATGCGCTGCGCCACCTCGGCCAGCGCGCGGTCTCCGTTGTCGTGCCCCCAGCGGTCGTTGAGTGGTTTGAAGCGGTTGAGATCCAGGAACAGCAGCGCGAAACACCGCTGCGGCTGACCTTCCGGCACCGGTCTGGTCATGGCGGCGAGGCTGTGCTGCAAGGCATTGCGATTGATGCAGCCCGTGAGCGGATCGGTGAACAGTCTGTGGCGCATCTTCTGGAAATTGACGGCCAGTTCGCCGATTTCGTCCTTGCGCCTGAGCGCGATCGGCGTATTGATCTCGCCCTGGCCGACGCGGCGCACGGCGTGGGTCAGCGTACGCATGTCGCGCGCCACCCCGCCGAAGACCCAGAGGCCGAGCCCCAGCGCGATCCCGAGCGCGAGCAGGCCCAGCGCCACGACCAGGATGACGTCGCCGCGGATGCCGGCGATCATGTCGTCGTGGGGCACCGCCACGATGGCCAGCCAGTCGAGGCCCGAGCCGTCGGTGACGCGGCGATAGGCGTACTGGATGGACGTGCCGTCGGCGTCCGTGTACAGGGCCGTGTCCAGGACGGGGCCGGCGACCTTGAATATCGGACGCAGGTGCTCGTAGACGGACAGCAGCATCGGGTCGATGCGGTGGGCCGCGTTGATGCGCTGCGGCGGCGCGTTCGGCATTTCGCGCAGATTGGGCATGTCCGAAGCCGCGATCAACTGGCCGTTGGCCTCGAGGATGAAGGCCCGCGCGCCGGGTTCCAGGGGCAGGCCGGACAGGAATTTCTGCAGCGAGCGCAGGGAAATGTCGGCGCCGACCACGCCTTCGAATCGGCCCTCGGCGGACAGCAGTCTGCGGGCCCGGGTGACGACCAGATCGTGGGCGTTGAAGTCTATGTAGGTGGGGGTCCAGATATGATTCCGGGAGGATGCCTTGGCCTGCAGAAACCAGGGCCGCGTGCGTGGTTCGAACAGGTTTTCCTCGGTGCCGCGCGGGACGGGGGTCGCTCTGATGCCGTTCAGGCCGAGCAACTGCCGGTGGGCGCTGGCGAGGGTCTTGATGCGCAGTTCGGCCTGATCCGGGCCGTCGCGCCGCAGCCCGATGCCTTGGCCGGCGATGTTGGCGTAATAGACGTAATCGCCCGGCTGTTCGTCCAGCCAGGTGGCCGCCCACAGGCGGGCGCGCAGGGCGGGCAGGACTTCGGTGATGTCGGACGGAGCGGGCAGCCCTTGTGGGAAGGCGACCTCCAGCATGGCCCGGGAATGATAGATGTTGCGGTCGATCGCCTCGCCGATGCGCTCCACCATTTCGATCATGAGCTGGCGCGAGAGCGTGGAGACCATGCGGGTCCCGGTCCAGTACCAGAGCACGCCCAGGGCACCCGTGAGGAGCGCGATCAGCACCACGAAGGGCATCACCAGCGAAAGTTTGAGCGAGGATCGTTTGCGTGCAAGCATGTCCGGAAAAGGGCTGGCGGGACGAAGCCCGCGGTGTGTACAGGCAAAAGCGGACAGGCAAAAGAAAAGGACCTAGGTTTTCACCTAAGTCCTTGAATTTCTTGGCTCCCCGACCAGGGCTCGAACCTGGGACCTGCGGATTAACAGTCCGTCGCT
>CBFGXR010000286.1:0-3159 GCA_965652675.1 uncultured Castellaniella sp. | reverse complement strand
GGCTCAGGCCGGATTTGTCGCTGGTGTGGTCGGACATGGTGTTCTCCCTAGGGTAGTAGGCATAGCGTCCAGGCGCGATGGCCGGGGTATGGCGCTATGGGTTCGACGAAACGGGTTGCGGGTCGGACGACGGATCGCGCGGGCGCACGGTCGGCTTGCGGCTGGCGACGACCTCGCCGGGAATGCCGGCGTCGGGCGGCGGCGCCTTGTGGCGCTTGAGCTTGGCGTTCTTCTGGATCAGGTGCGGGCAGCGCTTCTCGTTGTGGTAGAGCTGCTGGCAGTTCAGGCACTGGATGCATTCGTTCGGGTTGATGTCGCCTTCCGGATTGATGGCCTGCACCGGGCAGTCCACGGCGCACAGCTGGCAGGGGTTGCCGCAGGTCTTGTAGCGGCGCAGCCAGTCGAAGATGCGCAGCCGGGCGGGGATGGCCAGGGCGGCACCCAGCGGGCACAGGTAGCGGCAGTAGAAGCGCTCGATGAACAGCCCCGCCAGCAGCAGCACGGCGGCGAAGATCACGAACGGCCAGTCGCGCACGAACTTCAGGATGATCGCGGTCTTGAAGGGCTCGACCTCGGCGAATTTTTCCGCCGTGCCCAGTTCGTACAGCGAGATGCCGAACAGGATCAGGAAGATGAGGTACTTCAGGCCGGCCAGGCGGGTGTTCAGGCCGTGCGGCACCTTGATCTGGGGCACGCGCAGCTTCCGGGCGACCTGGTTGGTCAGTTCCTGCAGGGCGCCGAAGGGGCACAGCCAGCCGCAGAACGCGCCGCGGTTCCAGAAGATCAGGGACATCGCCGTGGCGATCCACAGGATGAACACGATCGGGTCCATCAGGAAGTATTCCCAGCTGAAGTCCGTGCGCAGCGACGTGGTGAACGTGAGCACGTTCACGACCGAGAGCTGCGCCTGGGCGTACCAGCCGATCCAGAATAGCGTGAAGATCAGGAACACCGTGCGGAAGCGCTTGTAGAAGACCTCGTGCTTGACGATCTGGTTCTGGAAGAAGAACACCATGATCAGGGTCAGCAGGGCGATCGAGACGATGGCGATCTGCACGGTCTTGGCGAGCCAGATCTGCTTCCACAGGGCGGGGGCGGCTTCTTCCTCGGCCATGCCGGAGCCCTGGCCCATGGCTGCGGCCGGCGCGCCGGCCTCGCCGCCGGCCGCCGGGGCGGCCTGCTCGGCCGGCGCCTCGACCTTGGTGAAGGTCTTGGGCAGGTCGTAGCTCAGCACGAAGGCGGTGAAGGCCTTTTCCTTCACGCTGACCACGCGCTGCACGGTGAGCTGCAGGCGCCACGGCTCGACCGGATCGAAGGTGGCGTCCGTCGGGACGGTGAACAGCGCGACTTCGCGGAAGCTCGGCGAGCCGGCGGCCATCAGGTCGGCCAGCCGCTGGTGGTCCAGGTCGGTGAAGCGGAAACTGTTTTCTTCCTGGATGATTTCGATGCGGTCGAACACCCCGCCGCGCACATAGCCCGAGCCCTTGAAGGAATAACCGTTGCCGGCGATCAGGATGGCCTGCTGGCCGGGCGCGAGACGGTCGCGCAGGTAGTTGTATTCGGTTTCGCCCAGCAGGCTGCGGCCGATCGCCGGCGCGCTGACCAGGGCGGCGTACAGGTCGATGAAAGTGTCCTGCGGTTCGCCGGGCTCGGGGTGCGCGATGGCGCCCTGGCGGCCGGTTTCCTCGAAGGCCTTGTTGACGTCGGCCACGGTCAGGCGCAGGTGTCCGATGGCGCCGGATTGCAGCAGCGCGTCCCAGGAGTCCGTGCCGGTCTGCGCCATGTCGAGGACGCGATGCTCGACGGGCGCGGCCTGGGCCTGGCCTGACTGGCCGATGCTGTAGTGGCGGGCCACGGCCATCACGGAGCGCGTCAGGCTGTCGCCGATGACCATCAGGGTCACGGTGGCGCCGCTGATGATGTCCACGGGCGGCGGCGCGCCGGGGCGCGGGGGTTCCTTGACGTAGTTCTTGCCGACGTAGCCGTCGATGAAGGCCTGGACCTTGGCCTCCGGGATGCCGATCAGCACGATGGGCTCGTGGTGTTCGACCAGCTTGGCGCCGACGATCTCGCCGTCCAGGTTCAGGCCCACGACGACGTCGATGGGCTTGCTGGAATAGCCCCGGGTATTGACGATGTCGGTGGTCAGGTAGACGTAGCCGAGCATCTTGTCGCCCGCGTAGGCGCGGGCGACTGCAGGCTTGCCTTCCGGCGGCCCGATGCGGTCGGCGCCGGGGAAGATGTCGCCGGGCTTGAGGTTTTTCAGGAACGCGCCCAGCCGGGGGCCGGCGCCGAGCGGGGTGCCGCCCTGGCCGAACTTGAACGCCTGTTGCGTGCCGCCCGCCTGAGGTGCGGATGCCGCCCCGGCCGGCGGGGCGATCAGACAGGACCACGACAGGAGCAGGAAGGCGATCCAGATCAGGCTGAAGGACCGTGACTGTCGGGGTGTGGCGAAGCGGCGCATGAAGGGTGGCGGATAGGTGACTGGAAGATGTCACCATCCTAGCCGTGGGGGTTAACCCTGGCCTTGCGCCGGATCAAGAAAGTCTTAAACGTGGCTGAACAGGCAGTTGCGCGAGTAAACGGCGGGCAATTGCCCGCCGTGCTGCTCGGACGGGGCGTTCAGGCCGGGGCTTTTTTCGGCTTCGGCGCGCGGCTGACCGCAGGATGGCCGGGCACGAAGAAGCGCAGGGGTTTGGCGGCCCATTCGCCCGCATAGTCCACCCCGATGCGCGGTCCGGCGGCGACGTCGGCGGGCGCGGGGGCGTCGTCCCGGGCCAGCCACAGCGTGTTGCCGCACAGGTCGATGCCGTAGTGGTCCCGGGTCACGCCCATGGCGCGGCACAGCCGGCCGGGGCCGCTGGTGGACGCGTCCAGGCCCCGCACGGGCGCCAGGGCCCGCAGCAGCACGGCCGTGCCGCTGCCTTCGGGGCCGGTGACGACGTTCATGCAGTGATGCATGCCGTAGATCAGGTAGACGTAGGCGTGGCCCGGCAGCCCGAACATGGCCTTGGTGCGCGCCGTGCGCCCGCGCGAGGTATGGGCCGCCAGGTCGCCGGGGCCCAGGTAGGCTTCGACCTCGACGATGCGGCCGATGCGCCGGCCGTCCGGCGTGTCGTGCACCAGCAGGCGGCCCAGCAGGTCGCGGGCCACGGTTTC
>CBFGXR010000285.1:0-3173 GCA_965652675.1 uncultured Castellaniella sp. | reverse complement strand
CGGCGCCCACGGTGACCAGCACCGCCAGGCCCACGGCCAGCGGCCGGAACGTGGACACGTCGTCGAGCATCTTGGGCAGCAGCACGATGATGGCCGCCCCCAGTAGCGCGCCCGAACGGGTCTTGCGCCCGCCCATGATGAGCGCCAGCAGGAACAGCACCATCAGTTCGAAGGTGTAGGTGTTGGGCGAGATGTACTGTTCCGAATAGGCGTGCAGCGCGCCCGACAGGCCGGCCAGGCCGGCGCTGATAACGAAGGCCACGACCTTGTAGCGATAGACCGACACGCCCATGCAGTCGCAGGCGATGGGACTGTCGCGCAGGGCCTCGAAGGCGCGCCCGTAGTGCGAACGGGCGACGCGTTCGGTGAACAGCACCGACAAGGCCAGCAGCGCCAGCACCAGCCAGTAGAACTCGGGGCCGCTCAGCATGTGGCCGGCGATGGCGGGCTTGTCGAGGCTGATGCCCATGGGGCCTTCCGTGAGAAAGCTCATCTCGTTGATGAGGATCTGGATGATGGTGCCGAAGGCCAGGGTCACCATGGCCAGATAAGGCCCCGTCACCCGCAGCGCGGGCAGCGCCAGGATGGCGCCGAAACCCGCCGTCACCACGATGGCGGCCGGCAGCGTGACCCAGAACGGCATGTCCAGATGCAGGACCAGGGTTCCCACGACATAGGCGCCGATCCCGAACAGGCCGGCGTGTCCGAGGGACACCTGGCCGGTGTAGCCCACCACGATGTCCAGCCCGAGCAGCAGGACCGCGTAGATCAGGATGGTCTCGATCAGGTGCAGATAGTAGGGATTCTCGACGCCGAGCGGCACCATCGCCAGCACGACGGCCAGCGCGGCGAAAGACAGCAGATGCTTCTTGTTCATGGTGGAATCAGACCTTCTTGATGGCGGTCTTGCCGAACAGCCCGGCGGGCCGCACCGTCAGGACGAGCAGCAGCAGGATCAGGCCGGGGACGTCCTTGTAGCCGGTGGAAAGATAGAAGCCGGTGGTGGTCTCGATGACGCCCAGCAGCAGGCCGCCGACGATGGCGCCCAGGCCGCTGTTCAGGCCGCCCACGATGGCCACGGCAAAGGCCTTGAGGCCCAGCACCGCGCCCATGGAGGCGCCGGTGAGCGTCAGCGGGGCGACCAGCACGCCCGCGAAGGCCGCCGTCAGGGAGGACAGCGCGTAGGAGAACGTGATGACCAGCTTGGTGTTGATGCCCATCAGCCCGGCGGCGTCGCGGTCGCCGGAGGTCGCCACCACCGCCTTGCCGTAGATCGACGTGCGGTTGAACAGTTCGATGGCGCCCATGATCAGCAGCGCGCCCGCGACCACCAGCAGTTCCATCGGCAGGATGTTGGCGCCCAGCACGCTGAACGGTGTCTCGGACACGGGGGAGGGAAAATGCAGGGCGTCGCGGCCCCAGATGTTCTCGGCCGTGTTGCGGAAGATGATGCCCAGGGCGATGGTTGCCATGATCCAGCCGAATTCGGAACGCGCCTGGATCGCGGGGCGCACGGCCACGCGTTCGACCACGGCGCCCTGCGCCATGCCGAAGAGGCAGACCAGGGGGATCATCAGCCAGTAGCTCACACCCATCCCGACCAGGGTCAGGCCGACCAGCCCCCCCAGCATCAGGGCGTCGCCCTGGCCGAAATTCAGGGTCTCGGAGGTGGCGTAGGTCAGCTGATAGCCGAAGGCGATGACCGCGTAGATCATGCCCAGGGCCACGCCGCTGTAGGCCAGTTGCAGAAAAATCGTCATGTTCTTTCCAGCGGAAACGCGCCGTCCGGGGCGGCGGCGCCCCAGGAACCGCGCATCGGAACGCGCATCCCGCCGCGAGGCGGGATGCGCCGGTGCGGCGGTGTTACTGCGCGGACTGGCCGGCGTTGGCGACGCTGCGCTGTTCGTCCTCGGGGTGGGCGAAGATCACGCGGCCCTTGGACACCTCGCCCATGTAGACCAGATCGGGACCGTCGATGGTCTCGTGGTCGGCCGTCGAGTAGGGCGCCTTGTAGGTCATGATCACGCCTTCGACGGGCTTCTTCAGGTTTTCGAGCGCGGCGCGGATGTCGGCGCCCTTGGTGTCGCCGGCCTGCTCGATGGCGGCGGCCAGCAGCAGCACCGAGTCGTAGCCCTGGGCGGCGGACACGGCCGATTCGATCCGGTCGTGCTTGGGCTTGAAGGTCTGGACGTAGGCGTCGATGAAGGCCTTGCGCTTAGGCGTATTGGGGTTCTGGATGAAGGTCTGGGGCATCAGGGCGCCGTCGCCGTTGGCGCGCGCCGTGTCGATGAAGTTCGCCATGGCCAGCGTCCAGCTGCCGATCAGGGGCACCTTCCAGCCGAGCTTGGCCATGCCATTGGCCAGCTGGGCGAGTTCCGGGCCGATGCCGTAGGTCAGCAGGGCCTCCGCGCCGGCTTCCTTGGCGCGCAGCAGCTGTGCCGTCATGTCGACGTCGCCGATGTTGAATTTTTCCACCGCCACCGGCTTGACGCCCAGCTTGTCCAGCGCCTTTTCCATGTCCTCGCGGCCCAGCTGGCCGTAGTTGGTGGAATCGGCCATGATGGCGACCTTCTTGAAGCCGCGCTTGGTGACGGCCTCGGCGGCGATCATGGGCGCCTGGATGTTGTCGGCGGCCGACATGCGGAACACGTAGTTGTGCTCATACTTGGGCGGCAGGAACTGCTGGGTGACCACCGAGCCCGTCGCCACGTTCACGATCGCCGGGATCGACGCGCTCTGGTAGAAGCGGGTCGAGGCCAGGGTCACACCGGTATTGATGAGCCCCACGGTCGCCACCACTTTCTCGCGGTTGATCAGTTCCTGGGCGATCTGCACGCCGCGCTCGTTCTTGGCCTCGTCGTCGCGCTCGACCAGTTCGATCTGGCGCCCCAGCACTCCGCCCTTGGCGTTGACGTCCTGGACGGCCAGGCGCACGCCGTCGCGCATGCTCACGCCCATAGAGGAAGAGCCCCCGGTGAAGGGCCCGGATACGCCGATCTTGATGGCGTCGGCCGCCTGGGCGGTCGCCGCCAGCGACAGGGTGATGGCCAGGGCCAGGCAGGTCTTTTGGAATGTCATGTCGTCTTCCGTTCTCGTAGCGGCCGGCTGTCGCGGCGGCGTGATTTACATGCTCGGCGGAAAGTCTATCGGCCGGCCCGGGACGCTGTCGGAAA
>CBFGXR010000284.1:0-3183 GCA_965652675.1 uncultured Castellaniella sp. | reverse complement strand
AGGAGACTCAAGCAATGAAAAATCCAATTTTCAGGATCTCAACCGTGGGGGGGGTGCTGTCGGCGGCCCTGCTGCTGGGGTCCGTTCCGGGCGTCCAGGCCGCCCCGCCCCTGCCGGTCGAGCAATTGACCGGAGGCCATTCGGTCAAGGTGGCTCCGGACGATCGCATCTACGTGATGGATGCCGTGTTCTTCCACCTGACCGACAGCCGCCTCAACCAGTTCGACCGTGGCACCGGAAAGTTCCTGGGGATGATTCCGACCTCGTTCAACGGTCAGGCCCAGTTGTCCAAGGACGGCAGGCAGGTCTACATCGCCACCACCTATTTCGAGCGCGTCACCCGGGGCGAGCGCACCGATGTGGTCGAGGTCTGGGACAACGACAAGCTCAGTTTCGTGCGCGAGATCAAGATTCCGCCCAAGCGGGCGGGCGCCCTGAACTACGACGGCATGTTCCGCCAGACGGGCGACGGCCGCTTCGTCCTGGTGCAGAACGCCACGCCGGCCGCCTCGGTCAGCGTGGTCGACATGAAGAACGGCGTCTTCGTCGACGAAGTCACCGCCACGGCGGGCTGCTGGAGCATCATTCCCGTGCCGGGCACGCCGCGCAGCTTTGCCACGATCTGCGGTGACGGCGCCCTGCTGACCGTCACGCTGGGGGACGACGGCAAGGTGGCGTCCCAGACGCGCAGCGAGCCCATGTTCCCGGTGAAGGATGACCCCGTCTTCATCACCCCGGGCCGCCTGTCGGACGGGCTGGTGTTCGTATCCTTCTATGGCAATGTCTACACGGCCAGGCCGCAGAAGGACGGCGCGATGAAATTCGAGCCCGTCTGGTCGATGCTCGACGAAGAGGACCGGGCGAAGCACTGGGTGCCGGGCGGCTACAACCTGCTGGCGGTGGAGCCCCGGAGCGAACGGCTGTACATCTTCATGCATCCCGACGGCGTCGAGGGCTCGCACAAGCATCCCGCCGCCGAGATCTGGGTCTACGACCTGAAGACCCGCAAGCGCGTGGCCCGCGTGCCGGGCAAGGACGCGCTGTCCATGTCCGTCATCCCGGGCAAGAAGCCCCAGCTGCTGACCATCGACGGGGCCAACGTCAACCTCTACGATATTTCCGGCCCGGCGCCGAAGCTGGTGCGCACGATCACGGGGGCGGCCGAGTCCTCCCTGCAGGTGATGGGCCATGCGGGAGGCGGCAATGGGTGATCCTGTCATCGCGTACGCCGCGCTGGCGGTGCTGGCGGCGATCTTCTGGCTGGGCGCCCTCCACAAGCTGCGCGATCCCGCCGGATTCGAGTCGGCCGTGGCGGGCTACCGCCTGCTGCCCGCCTTCCTGCATCGGCCGTTCTCCGTCGCGTTCATCGCGGCCGAGCTGCTCGCCGGGGGACTTCTCCTGTGGCCCGCCGCGCGGGCGGCGGGCGTCCTTGCGGCCCTGGTCGTCCTGGCCGCCGCCTCGCTGGGCGTGGCGGTGAATCTGCTGCGCGGGCGGACCGACATCGACTGCGGCTGCGGCGGCCTGTCCCGGGTGCCGGGCAGCCTGTCCTGGTGGATGGTGTCGCGCAACGGCCTGCTGGCCGCGCTGGCCCTGCACGCATGGCCGTGGGCGGACGGTCTCGCCGGGCGCGACCTGGCGTGGCTGGACGGCGTCACTTTCTTCGGTCTGTCGCTGGCCCTGCTCGGCCTCTACCTCGCTTTCAATCAGTTGCTCGCATCCCATCTCGAGATGCGCAAAAGGAGTCAATCATGACGGCATTGATCGTATCCAATATCGTGTTGTGGGCCGTGACGCTGGCTCTGCTGCTGGTGGTGCTGGCCCTGTCCCGGCAGATCGGCGTTCTGTACGAGCGGGTCGCCCCGATGGGGGCGCTGACCATCGACAAGGGGCCGGCGGTGGGCGCCGCCTCGCCCCGGTTCGAGCTCGACGACCTGCTGGGCCGTGCCCTGCGCATCGGCCACGGCGGCGCGCGCAGCCAACTGTTGTTCTTCGTGTCCCCCACGTGCCCGGTGTGCAAGAAGCTGCTGCCCATCCTGAAGTCGGTGGCGCGGACCGAGAATGCCTGGCTGGACATCGTGCTGGCCAGCGACGGCGAGATGCCCGAACACCTGGCCTTCTATCGCAAGGCCGGCCTGGAGCCCTTTCCCTATGTCCTTTCCACCGAGATCGGCATGCGCTTCCAGGTCAGCAAGCTGCCCTACGCCATCCTGATCGACGAGCAGGGCGTCGTCCGGGCCAAGGGCCTGGTCAATTCGCGTGAACAGCTCGAAAGCCTGTTCACGGCCAAGGAAATCGGCGTGGCCTCGGCCCAGGAATGGCTGGAGCGCGGCGTGCCGGTCCAGGAAATCTCACGCAAGGAGAATGGCAATGCGCTGGCTTGATCATTTCGGGGAATCCCTGACCCGCAAGGTGGCCCACGCTTCGTCCCGGCGCAGCGTGCTGTGCTCGATCGGCAAGATCTTCGTGGGCACGGCCTTCGTCATGCCGGTGCTGCCGGTCGCCCGGATCGCGCGGGCCGCGGAAGCGGCGCCCAAGACCGACCTGGAGACCGCGACCGAGGAAGAACTGGCGTCCTGCGACTACTGGCGCTATTGCGCGGTGGACGGCTTCCTGTGCACCTGCTGCGGCGGTTCGGCCACCACGTGCCCGCCGGGCAGCGAGCCTTCGCCCATTTCGTGGGTCGGCACCTGCCACAATCCCAAGGACGGCAAGGACTATCTGGTCAGCTATCACGACTGCTGCGGCAAGACGGCGTGCGGCCGGTGCTATTGCGGCGGGCAGGTGCGTGAGCGGCCGGGCTACGAGTTCTTCCTGCACAACGACGTGAACTGGTGCATGGCCAACAGCAACACGACCTATCATTGCACGGTCTCCACCATCGTGGGGCTGGGCAAGAATTGACTTTCGAAGGGGGCGGATCGTGTCCAAGTTCATGCGCGGGATCCGGGCCGGTCTGCTTCCCTGCCTGGCGCTGGTCCTGTCGGCCGTGGCCGGAGCCGGGGAAACCGGGCCTGCGCGGCATGCCGTGCTGGAGTCCATGGGAGCCAGCGTGTCGGCCTACAAGGACTACATGCTCAATTGCGGGGGCTGTCACCGCTATGACGGCGAGGGCGTCGCCCGCAACGCGGTGCCCAGCTTCCGCAATTCCATTGGCCTGTTCACCCGCCTGCCCGAGGGCCGGGA
>CBFGXR010000283.1:0-3191 GCA_965652675.1 uncultured Castellaniella sp. | reverse complement strand
CTGCGTTCGGTCTGTTCCGTGGCGTTCAGACGCGCGATGCACAGCGCGGACGTCCCGATCAGCACCCAGGCGCTGGCCATCCCGGCCAGCAGCCGCCACGACAGCCATCCCAGCCAGTGGCTGTCCAGCCCCATGGCCGCCGTCATCAGCACCACCATCCACAGGCCGAGCCGCAGCAAGGTCGCGGGCGACCAGCTCAGGTGCGTGACCAGCAGCGCGCCCAGCAGGTAGCCCAGGTAGTTGGCGCTGGCCAGCCAGCTGCCCTGGGCCAGGCTCAGCCCCAGGTCGGCCTGCATCATCGGCAGGACGGGCGTGAACGCGAAACGGCCGATGCCCATGGCGACGGCCAGGGCCAGCAGTCCGGCCAGGGGCAGGGGAATGCGAGAAGGGCGGGGTGCCATGTGCGGTGATCTCCTTGAGCCTTCTACTGTAACCGGACCGCGCCGCCGCGTCGCGACACCCGGGGCGTCCCTGGGTTACATTAACGCCTTGAACAGCCCTCCCGAATCGCCCATCATGCACCACCAGCGCATCCTCATCCTGGACTACGGTTCACAGGTCACCCAGCTCATCGCCCGCCGCGTGCGCGACACCGGCGTCTATTGCGAAATCCACCCGGGCGACGTGGGCGACGACTTCATTCGCGCACAACAGGCGCAGGGCCTGAAGGGCATCATCCTGTCGGGCAGCCACGCCTCGGCCTACGCCGAGGAATCCCTGAAAGTCCCCGCCGCCGTCTTCCAGGCCGGCGTGCCGGTGCTGGGCATCTGCTACGGCATGCAGTCCATGGCCATGCAACTGGGCGGCCAGGTCGAATTTTCCGATCACCGCGAATTCGGCTACGCCGAAGTCCGCGCCCATGGCCACACCCGCCTGCTGACCGGCCTGCAGGACTTCGAGACTTCCGAAGGCCACGGCATGCTCAAGGTCTGGATGAGCCACGGCGACCGCGTCACGGCCCTGCCGCCGGGCTTCAAGCGCATGGCCTCCACGCCCTCGTGCGAAATCGCCGGCATGGCCGACGAGGAACGCGGCTTCTACGCCGTCCAGTTCCACCCCGAAGTCACCCACACCGTCCAGGGCCAGGCCATCCTGGAACGCTTCGTCACCGAGATCTGCGGCTGCGCACGCGACTGGAACATGCCCGACTACGTGGCCGAGGCCGTCGCCCGCATCCGCGAGCAGGTCGGTTCCGACGAAGTCATCCTGGGCCTGTCCGGCGGCGTCGATTCCTCCGTGGCCGCCGCCCTGATCCACAAGGCCATCGGCGACCAGTTGACGTGCGTCTTCGTCGACCATGGCCTGCTGCGCCTGAACGAGGCCGCGCAGGTCATGGACACGATGTCCCGGCACCTGGGCATCCGCGTCATTCACGTCGACGCCAGCGAACAGTTTCTGGGCAAGCTGGCCGGCGTCAGCGATCCCGAGGCCAAGCGCAAGATCATCGGCCGCGAATTCGTCGAGGTCTTCCAGGTCGAGGCCGGCAAGCTGAAATCCGCCCGCTGGCTGGCCCAGGGCACCATCTATCCCGACGTGATCGAATCGGCGGCCTCCAAGACCGGCAAGGCCGTCGCCATCAAGTCCCACCACAACGTCGGCGGCCTGCCCGAGACCCTGAACCTGAAGCTGCTGGAACCCCTGCGCGAACTGTTCAAGGACGAAGTCCGCCACCTGGGCCTGGCCCTGAGCCTGCCGCCGGAAATGGTGTTCCGCCATCCGTTCCCCGGCCCGGGCCTGGGCGTGCGCATCCTGGGCGAGGTCAAGCGCGAATACGCCGACCTGCTGCGCCGCGCCGACGACATCTTCATCTCCGAACTGCGCAACACCCTCGAGCCCGAATCCGGCAAGTCCTGGTACGAACTGACGTCCCAGGCCTTCACCGTGTTCCTGCCGGTCAAGTCGGTGGGCGTGATGGGCGACGGCCGCACCTACGACTACGTCGTGGCCCTGCGCGCCGTGCAGACCACCGACTTCATGACGGCGGACTGGGCGGAACTGCCTTATGCGCTGCTGAAGCGGGTGTCGTCGCGGATCATCAATGAGGTGCGCGGGATCAATCGGGTCACGTACGACGTGTCGAGCAAGCCGCCTGCGACGATCGAGTGGGAGTGAATTCAGGTCCTTCGGGGACTATCGCCAGCTATCGAAAAGGCGCCGTAACGTATTGATTTAGAAATAAATACGTCACGGTGGCTATCGGTGGCTATCGCCGGCCAGCAAAACAAGTTGGCGGTAGTGCTGACGGTAAAAATCGAGGCCGAATTAAGACCTGCTCGTTGACTATTCAGACTTTTACCGTCTTTGACGGTAAAAGCGCTCTCTGGAATGCTGGCGCCATGCGGCTTTCCGGGCATCAACAGGTTTCCTGGTCCCTGACGGTAAAGCCGTCAAAAGCCGGAGGAAACCACGATGCTCACCGACGCTGCGCTGCGCAACCTGAAGCCTAAGTCCAAGATTTATAAGGCTTCTGATCGGGATGGAATGTACGTGACGGTATCGACCAGCGGTACCGTCACCTTCCGCTACGACTACCGCCTCCACGGCCGCCGCGAGACGCTGACCCTTGGACGCTACGGCCCGGGCGGTATCTCGCTCGCGATGGCGCGCGAACTGCTCCTGGAGACGCGCAAGACTGTGGCCCAGGGCGTATCGCCTGCGTTCGAAAAGCAGCGAGCGAAACGCCGGGTCACCGCCATCAAGACCTTCGGCACGGCGTTGGACACGTGGCTGACCAATGCCCGATTGGCCGACAGCACCCGCGCCATGCGCAAGCACATCATCGACCGGGACATCCTGCCGGTCTTCCGGAACCGCCTGCTGATCGAAATCCAACCCGAGGACCTGCGGGCCTTGTGCAACAAGGTCAAGGAACGCGGTGCACCCGCCACGGCGGTGCAGATTCGGGACATCGTGAAGCAGGTCTATGGAGCCCTTCACGGTGCATGACCTGCGCCGTACTGGCTCGACGCTGCTCAACGAGGTGGGCTTCAACGGCGACTGGATCGAGAAGTGCCTGGCGCACGAGGAAGGACGGACCTCGCGTTCGGTCTACAACAAGGCCGAGTACGCCGAGCAGCGGCGCCACATGCTGCAGGAGTGGGCGGACATGGTCGATGCGTGGATCGACGGGTGTATCTAGTCGGTTCTGAATAAATCAGTTTTTGATAGATTCGGCGAGGCCGTCACGCAGC
>CBFGXR010000282.1:0-3221 GCA_965652675.1 uncultured Castellaniella sp. | reverse complement strand
AAGATCACCCGGTCGGCGACCTTGCGCGCGAAACCCATTTCGTGGGTCACGCACAGCATCGTCATGCCGGTTTCCTCGGCCAGTTCGACCATGACGTCCAGCACTTCCTTGACCATTTCCGGGTCCAGGGCGGAGGTGGGCTCGTCGAACAGCATGATCTTGGGATTCATGCACAGGGACCGCGCGATGGCCACGCGCTGCTGCTGGCCGCCGGAGAGCTGGCCCGGGAATTTGTTGGCCTGGTCGGGGATGCGCACCCGTTCCAGGTATTTCATGGCGGTCGCCTCGGCCTCGGCCTTGGGGCGCTTGAGCACCCAGACCGGTCCCAGCGTCAGGTTTTCCAGCACGGTCATGTGCGGGAACAGATTGAAGTGCTGGAACACCATGCCGACGTCGCGGCGGATGGTTTCGATCTGCTTGAGGTCGTTGGTCAGTTCGGTGCCGTCGACGACGATCTGGCCTTCCTGGTGTTCCTCCAGGCGGTTGATGCAGCGGATCATGGTCGACTTGCCCGACCCGGAGGGTCCGCAGATCACGATGCGCTCGCCGGGCGCGACGTCCAGGTTCAGATCCTTCAGGACGTGGAACTGGCCATACCATTTGTTGACATTCTGCAGGCGGATGATGGGTTCCGACATGGATGCAGGCTCCTGCGGCGGGACCACGGCCCCGCCGGTGCGAAGATTAACGATGCTGCCCTTGATCCAGCTTGCGTTCCAGCGACAGGCTGTAGCGCGAGATCGAGTAGCAGAAGATGAAATAGATGAACGAGATGAACAGGTAGGATTCCGTGCTGAAGCCGCGCCAGACGGCGTCGGACACGGCCGCCTTGGCCGCCTGGGTCAGGTCGAAGATGCCGATGATCACCACCAGGGACGTGTCCTTGAACAGGGAGATGAAGATCCCCACCAGCGGCGGGATGACGATCTTCAGCGCCTGGGGCAGGATGATCTTGCGCATCTGCTGCCAGTAGCCCAGGCCCAGGGAATCGGCGCCTTCGTACTGGCCCTTGGGGATGGCCTGCAGGCCGCCGCGCACGGTCTCGGCCACGTAGGCCGCCGCGAACAGGATGATGGCGATCTGGGCGCGCAGCAGCTTGTCGATGGAGAAGCCTTCCGGCAGGAACAGCGGCAGCATCACCGAGGACATGAACAGCAGGCTGACCAGGGGCACCCCGCGGATCAGTTCGATGTAGACCACGCACACGGCCTTGACGCCCGGCATGTGCGACCGCCGCCCCAGGGCGAGCAGCAGCCCGAAGGGAAACGCGAAGGCGATGCCGAAGGTCGACAGGATCAGGGTCAGCGGCAGGCCGCCCCATTTGGCGTTTTCCACATAGGTCAGGCCCAGGACCCCGCCCCACATCAGCACGCCGACGGCCACCAGGGCGGCCAGCCACATCAGCCCCAGGAACGGCTTCCAGAACCAGCGGATGCAGCTGCAGACGATCACCCCCACCAGGATCACGGAGGCCAGCAAGGGCCGCCACTGTTCGTCGTAGGGATAGATGCCGAAGAGGATCAGGCGGTGCTTTTCACGCACGAAGGCCCAGCAGTAGCCGCCGCTTTCCCGGCACTGGGCCGCCGTGGTGGCGGCGAAGTCGGGCTTCACGAACAGATAGTCGATCAGGGCCGGGATCGCCAGCAGCAGGACCCACAGGGCCAGGATCGTCAGGATCGCGTTCAGCGGCGAGGAGAACAGCCGGCTGCGCAGCCAGCCGATCACGCCCGTTTCGGCGCGCGGCGGCAGGCGATCGGTGCCAGGGAGAGTATGGTCCATCTAGCGCTCCACCAGCGCGATGCGCTTGTTGTACCAGTTCATGAAGATCGAGATCGACAGGCTGACGACCAGGTAGGCGGCCATGATGATCATGATGCCCTCGATGGCCTGCCCGGTCTGGTTCAGGATGGTGTTGGTGACGGCCACGATGTCGGGATAGCCGATGGCCACGGCCAGCGAGCTGTTCTTCGTCAGGTTCAGGTACTGGCTGGTCATGGGCGGGATGATCACCCGCATGGCCTGCGGCAGGATCACCAGCCGCAGGGTGCGCGCCCGCGACAGGCCGATCGAGGAGGCGGCTTCCCATTGGCCCTGGTTGACGGCCTGGATGCCGGAACGCACGACTTCGCCCACGAAGGCCGATGTGTAGGTCACCAGCCCCAGCAACAGCGCCGAGAATTCCGGCGACATGTTCAGCCCGCCCTGGAAGTTGAAGCCCTTCAGTTCGGGACGATCCAGCTCCAGCGAGCCGCCGCTGACCCAGAAGGCCAGCAGGGGCACGACGATCAGCAGGCCCAGCGCGGCCCGCCCCAGGGGGAAGATCTTGCCGGTGGAATCCTGGTGGCGGCGCGCCCAGTGGGCCAGCAGCACGATCAGCACGATGGCCAGCGCCAGCCCGCCGAAGATCCAGTCCATGGCGTCGCCCTTGAACCAGGGGATCTTGAAGCCGCGGTTGGAGACGAAGACGTCGGGCAGGGGCTGCAGCGCCTGGCGCGGGCCGGGCATCAGTTCGGTGATCAGGGCATACCAGAAGAACAGTTGCAACAGCAGCGGAATGTTGCGCATGACCTCGATGTAGAGGCCGGACAGCCGCGAGATCAGCCAGTTCTTGGACAGGCGGCTGATGCCCAGCAGCGTGCCGAACAGCGTGGCGGCGATCACCCCGATCACGGAGATCTTGAGGGTGTTCAGCAGGCCGACCACGACCGCGTGGCCGTAGGTGTCGGCGGGGGAATAGTCCACCATCGATTCGCCGATGGCGAAACCGGCTTCCTCGTGGAGGAAGGCGAAGCCGGTGGAAATGTTGCGCGCCGCCAGGTTGTGCAGCGTGTTGGAAAGCAGATACCAGACGCCCAGGGCGACCAGGCCCAGGATCAGGATCTGGTAGATCAGCGCGCGCGTGGCCGGGTCGTTCCAGGACCAACGCCGGCGCGGCGCCCTGGGTGCGCGATGTGTCGTTTCAGTCATAAGATGCGGGCGGTGAAGGCGGCGGCCGCCGCCGGAACCCGGCCGCCGGGAGTGCCCCGGCGGCCGAAAGGGCCGAAGACCGGATCAGGCGATCAGCGGATCGGCCAGGCGTACATCACGCCGCCCTTGGTCCACTGGGCGTTCAGGCCGCGTTCCAGCTTGAGCGGGGAGCCCTTGCCGATGTTGCGTTCGAACGATTCGCCGTAGTTGCCGACCTGCTTGATGATGTTGTAGGCCCACTTCTTGTCCAGGCC
>CBFGXR010000281.1:0-3234 GCA_965652675.1 uncultured Castellaniella sp. | reverse complement strand
CAGCAGTTCCGTCAGGAATACGGCGGCGGCGGCGCATGCCGATCCCGCCAGCAGGTAGAGGCCGGCGCAGGGCGCCACCGCCCGCGGGCCGTGGCGCCTCACGAAGGCGCCGGTCAGCGCCAGCAGGCCGGCCAGCCCCGTGGGCATGAACATGATGACCAGGACGAACAGCGCCCCCTGGTAGAGCAGCCAGGACTGCGTCAGGTCCGAGACCGCGTAGCCGAAGAAAGTCACCAGGGCCGCGCCCAGGGCGGGCCCCAGGAACGCGTGCACGCCGCCGATATAGGTGTTCAGGACGACGGCGGCGGACAGCGAGGTGTCGAACACGACATAGTTGGCCGCTTCGTTGCTCAGGACCTGCAGGCCCCCGGCGATGCCGGAGAACATGCCCGACAGGGCGAAGATCAGGACGCCGATGCGATGCACGTCGTAGCCCAGGAAGCGCAGGCGGTGGCCGTTCTCGCGCAGCCCCAGGGCGAGGCGCCCGAGCGGCGTGCGGGTCAGCAGGTACAGCAGCGCCAGGCTCGCCAGGACCCACGCCAGGGTCAGGTAATAGACCTCCACGGTCGAGCCGAAGCTCAGGCCCCAGGCGGGCATGCGCATGGTCGAGATGCCGGCTTCGCCGCCGAAGACGTCCTTCAGCTGCGGCGCGATGGCGTGCAGCAGCTCGGCGATGGCCAGCGTGATCATGGCGAAATACGCCCCCGTGCGCTGGGTCGAGAACCAGCCGGCCGCGAGGCCGGCCAGCAGGCCGCCCGCCGCGCCGGCCAGCGGCATCCAGGGCGTGGGCAGCAGTCCCGCCCCGCCCAGCGCGTTCATTGCATGAACCGTGGCGAAGGCGCCCACGCCGAAGTAGGCGGAGTGGCCGAAGGACAGCATGCCGGTATAGCCGCACAGCAGGTTGTAGGCGCAGGCGAACAGCGCGGCGATCAGCATGGAGATCGCCGCGTTCACCAGGCCGTCCGACAGCGCCAGGGGTGCGGCGGCCAGGGCGGCCACGCCCGCGGCCAGCAGAATGATGCGGGTTTTCATGGCCTTACTCCTTCTCGCCCATGAGCCCGCTGGGGCGCACCAGCAACACCAGCAGCATCAAGGCGAAGGGCAGGCTCGCCGCGAGGCTGGACACCTTCAGCGCCAGGATGCCCTCGGCGTGCGCGGGGTCGCCGATGCCCAGCAGGGCGAGCAGATCCGCCGGCGTGGCGTCGATGCCGACCGCCACGGAGGTCACCACGCCGATCAGCAGCGAGGCCAGCATCGCGCCTTCCAGCGAGCCGAGGCCGCCGATCACCACCACCACGAACACCAGCACGCCCAGCTCCAGCGCCATGTTCGGGCTGGTGGTGTAGAACGCGCCGGCCACGGCGCCGGCCAGTCCGGCCATGGCGGCGCCCACGCCGAACACCCCCATGAAGACGCGCGGCACGTTGTGGCCCAGCGCCTCGGCCATCTTGGGCCGGTGGATGGCCGAACGCACGATGATGCCCACCCGGGTGCGCGACAGCAGCAGATAGATCGCCACGAACATCAGGATGGCGACGATGCCCATGAACAGGCGGTAGGCCGGATAATCCAGGCCGCCCAGCGTGAAAGCAGGGAAATCCAGGTCCGCCGGCACGCGGAAGTTCACGGGGTAGTCGCCGAAGAACAGCTTGATCAGCTCGGCGATGATGAAGGACAGGCCGAAGGTGATCAGCAGCTCGTGGGCATGCCCGTGTCGGTGCACCCGTCTCAGGATGTAGCGCTCGACCAGAATGCCGATGGCCCCGACCAGCAGGGGGGCGATGGCGATCGCCGGCCAGAAGCCGACGATCCCCTGCAGGGCGTACGCGAAGTACGCCCCCAGCATGTAGAACGAGGCATGCGCGAAGTTGAGTATGCCCATCATGCCGAAGATGAGCGTCAATCCGGCCGACACCATGAACAGGAGCAGGCCGTAGACGACGCCATTCAGCAGCGGAGTTGCGAGATGTTCCATGACGTCCCCCGGATTCCAGGCGGCCTCAGCCGGGACGCTGCATCTTGCAGGTCGATTGGGCGGGCACGGCGGCTTCCTGCGCCGTGAACCGCTTGACCGGCTTGAAGCCCAGGTCCGTGCCGTCCGCCTTGTACTTGGCGTCGCGCGACACGACCGACACGGCCAGCGGCAGCAGGGCCTGGTGATCCTCGGCCCGCATGCCGAGCGTGCCCATGGGCGTCTCGATCGAGGCCTTTTCCAGCGCCAGCGCCAGCTTGCGCACGTCCAGCTCCCCGTTTCCGGCCGGCACCTGCTTCAGGGCCTCGCCCACCAGCAGCAGGCCGAAGACCGTCTGCGGTTCGATGAAGGTCGGCGCATGGCCCATCTTGGACTGGTAGTCCCGCACGAAGGCCGCGCCGGCCTCGCCGGCCGCCTCCGGATTGAAGGTCTGCGCGACGTAGTCGCCCAGGGCGACGTCGCCGGCGTTGGCGATGTTGCCGGGCTGGTCCAGGTAGACCGTGCCGAAGCGGGCCTTGAGACCCGCCGCCTTGGCGGCCTTCATCAGCAGCAGCAGGTCGCTGCCCCAGTTGCCCGTCATCACGGTGTCGGCCTTGGCGGCGGCGATCTTGTTCACATAAGGCGAGAAATCCTGGATCTTGCCGACGTCATGCAGCGTTTTCTCGACCACCGCGTAGCCGCCGGACGCCGCGGCGTCGACGATGGCGTGCTCCATGTCCTGGCCCCAGGAATAGTTCTGGTTGATCGAATAGACCCGCGAGCCCAGCGCCCCGTCCTGTTTCATGCCGGCCACCAGCGCCTTGACCCGCATCGGCGCGTTGCCGGCGACGCGGAAATGGTAGAACTGGCACTTGTCGCCGGTCAGCGACTGCGCCTCGGCGCCCACGTTCAGGTAGATCAGTTCGCGGCCGGGGTTGCGCAGGTCCCATTTCCGGACGTCCTCCGTGATCTGGCCGCCGATGGCCGACGAAGCCCCCTGCACGACGATCCGCGCGCCGTCGGAGATGGCGGCCTTCAGCTTGTCGGCTGCGCCCGCCGGGCCGCCCTGGTTGTCGTACTCCAGCAGTTCGAGCGGCTGCCCGTGCCAGCCGCCGTCCGCGTTGATGCGGTCCACGGCGTAGCGCACGGCGGACCGGTAGGTCAGGCCCGTGGCCGCCTGGGGACCGGACAGCGTCTCCACGAGGGCGATCTTGACGGGCGCGGCCGTCGCCAGCGCCGAAACCAGCAACGCGCCGGGCAGCAGCGCCATCTTCAACACAGCC
>CBFGXR010000280.1:0-3237 GCA_965652675.1 uncultured Castellaniella sp. | reverse complement strand
GCTTCCCGGCCCGGGTCCCCGGCCGGCCGTCCGGCTCGCTGGATCGGCCTGCTGCTGGCGGCCTGCCTGCTGGCCGGCTGCGCCGGCGTCCGGATCCGCCCCGTGAGCACCCAGGAATTCATTACCCAGCGCCGGGGCGACATCCTCAGTTCCGGCATGCTCAGCATCGCCGCCCGCGACGCCTTGTCCATCGTCGGCCAGGACCCGGCGCCCTGCCGCCGCGATCCGGCCCCCTGCATCGAGGCGCTGTCCAGCCCATCGGGCCTGGCTCCGGAACAACGGCTGTCGGCGCTGGCCGAACTCTGGCTGGCCCGGGCACTGAACGAGGAGGGCCCAGGCGGCACGGAAAGCCTGGACACCTACCTGCAGGCGGCCCGATATGCCTATGCCTACCTGTTCCATACCGCGCGGCCGCCCGCCCTGCGCGCCTTCGAGGACCGCCAGACCCAGGTGCGCGACTACTACAACTACGCCACCCAGCAGGCCTCCCTGAAAGCCTACCGCCATTACCAGGAACACCCGGCCGAGGCCCGGCGCGGCGGCGCCCTGCTGCGGACCGCGGACTGGCGGCTGCGCATCCGCAACGCGGACGTGCGCCTGCCCGAAGGCGAGCGTCTGCCCGAAGAACTGATCCCCGCCAGCACACTGACCTTCAGGGGCTTGCGCAGCATCTACCGGCGCGACGGCCTGGGCGCCGAACTGGTCGCGGTTACCCGGTCCGGCCGCCAGGATGCGGGGGACTTCCCGCATCCCTGGAGCGAGCCCGCCTTCCCGGCCGTGACCGCCGTCCTGTCCTTTCCGGAGGGCGGCCTGGAGGCCGTCCTGCGCACCCGCGAGGCCACGCTCACGGTCTACGACCCCTACCGGCACGACGCCATCCGGCTGGCCGGCGACACGGTGCCGCTGGCGGCCAACTTCACCTCCGGCTACGGCCTGTGGCTCGCCCGCTCGGGCTTCGCCGTCCAGGCGATCCGCAACGTCCTGGGCGGCGCCGACGGCCTGCGGGCGCCGCACATCTACCTGCTGCAGCCCTACGATCCCGAACGGCGCATCGTCCTGATGCTGCACGGCCTGGCCAGCAGCCCCGAGGCCTGGGTCAACGTGGCCAACGAAGTGCTGGGCGACGAGGCACTGCGCCGAAACTACCAGATCTGGCAGGTCTACTATCCCACGGGCCAGCCGCTGGCCTACAACAACCAGGCCATCCGCCGGGCGTTCCAGGACACCCTGGCCCACTTCGACCCCGGCCGCGCGGCGCCCGCCGGCCGCGACATCGTGCTCATCGGCCACAGCATGGGCGGCGTGCTGGGCCGCCTGCTGGTGTCCTCGTCGGGCGGCGTCCTGTACGACGCCATCCAGGCCCGCTTGCGGCCGGATCCGGACCAACAGGCCCGGATCGTGCGCGACTTCGGCGGCCTGCTGCGCTTCACCCCGGTCGCGGGCATCAGCCGCGCGGTGTTCATCGCCGCGCCGCATCGCGGCACGCCCTATGCCGACAACAACCTGGCGCGGCTGGCCTCGTCCCTGGTCCGCCTGCCCCTGACGCTTCTCGAACAATTCGGCGGCCTGACCCGGCTGGCGCAGCCGGGCAAGGCGGACCGGGCGCTCGTCGCCAACGGCATCGACAACCTGAGCGAGAGGGACGACTACCTGCGGCTGAGCGGCGGCATGGCGATCTCACCCGCCGTGCGCTATCACAGCATCATCGCCCGCCGCTCCATGGACGGCCCGCTGGAGGATTCCGACGACGGCCTGGTGCCCTGGCGCAGCGCCCACCTGGAAGGCGCCGAATCGGAAAAGATCATTCCGGGCTCGCACAGCATCCAGGAAAGCCCGCCGGCCATCCTGGAGATCAGGCGGATCCTGCACGAGCACCTGCGGGAGCTTGCGCCGTATCGCTGACGGCGGGATCGCGGGCCGGGCGCGGATGCCGGGCACGCCATTCGCTGGGCGACAGCCCGAAGCGGCGCCGAAAGGCGTGGCTGAACGCGGACGTGTCGATGAACCCATGCGCATACGCCAGTTCGCCGATCTGCCGGGCGCAGGCGGGGTCCGCCAGCAGGTCCCGGCACCGTTCCAGCCGGGCGCCCAGGATGTAGTCCGCCGGGGTCAGCCCCCGGGCGGCGAACAGCTTGTACAGATAACGGCGGGACATCCGGAAGCGCCGCGCCAGCGTATCGGCGTTCATCCCGCCATCGTGCAGGTGCTCGTGCACGTGGCGCAGGATGACGCGCAGCTGACCCTGGCGGACTTCCTCCAGGCTCGAAGCGCCACCCCCGTCGACATGCTCGCCCAGGCTGAGGGCGAACAGCCGCATCACGGTCGAGGATACTTCGAACGCCAGTTCAGGCTCCAGGGCCGGCCCCTGGGATACAAGCGCCCGCAGGGCGTCCATGGCGACCCGCGCGCTGCCGCTGCCGGACCCGAGGCGCCGGGCGAGCTGCGACTGGATGCAGGGTTCCCACACGGAGAGCACGCGCGCCGGGACCTGCAGCACGAGAAAGTGCGCATCCGGCTCTTCGCTGATCTCGTAGGGCCGCGACGTGTCGTAGATGCCCCAGTCGCCCGGATCGAGCAGGGCCGAGCGCCCGTCCTGCGCGATCAGGGTACGGCCGGAGATCTGGACGCTGAATTTGTACTGCGCGCTTTCGGAACGGCTGGCCAGCACGCGCGTCCGCTGCACCCGCTGCGCCGAGGTCACCAGTTCGGAGACCTGGAGACAGCCGAACGTCTCGTTGGCCGCCAGGTTGCGGAATGGACCGTTGCCCCTGGGCTCGACTTCCAGGGGCACGAAATGCTCGGAAATGCTGTCCGCCCAGGCGCCGCGCGTGTCGAACCGCCGCAGCGGCGTGCTCAGCCACGTCGGTGGAGAGGCGGGTACCGCAGGCTTGGGCATGGGAGCGGACATCACGTCGATCCTCACTTCCTGTCAATCAGGGAATCTAGCCTCCGGATGGGATCCCGGCCAGCAGGACAAACCCCTAGTCGGACGCGCACGCTCAGTTCGATCCATAGAGATACGGAGCGGGTGTCAGGCCCAGTTGCCGGAGCCTGGCCTCCAGTCGCCGGCGCTCGGCCACCACGTCATCGTAGCGATACGGCCGCACCGCCCCCACTTCGCCGGCCGTGAACGGCCTGAAATCGGGCGCCAGTTCACTGGGGCTGTAGTTGGCGACCATCCAGTTCAGGACGTCCGCGAGTTCGGCGTTGCCCAGCTGCGACTGGGCGGCCCCCGGG
>CBFGXR010000279.1:0-3245 GCA_965652675.1 uncultured Castellaniella sp. | reverse complement strand
CGGGCGGTGAGGACTTCGACGATGTCGGCCCCCGCCCCGCTGGCCAGCATGAGGAATTCCTCGGCGTGGGCGTTGTAGTCGGGTTCGCCCAGGTCGACGCTGATGACGAGGGATTTCATATGTGCCCCCACGCTGCGCAGGCTGTCGCCCGCTTGCTGCCCTCCCGAGGGGGCGCTTTGAGGCTTGGGGCGGCCCGGCGCCTCAAAGCAAATGCCCGCCGGGGCAGAGCGCGCGGCGGGCGGAAAAGCGAACGACGGCGACTTATTCGGCAGAGTCGTCCACCTGGAAGGAAACGGGACGGGCGGGCACGACGGTGGAGATGGCGTGCTTGTAGACCATCTGGGTGACCGTGTTGCGCAGCAGCACGACGTATTGGTCGAAGGATTCGACCTGGCCCTGCAGCTTGATCCCGTTGACCAGGTAGATCGAGACGGGCACGTGGTCCTTGCGCAAGGCGTTCAGGAACGGGTCTTGGAGAATTTGCCCTTTGTTGCTCATGGACGAGGCTCCGGTTATTGAAGTTATGGTGGAGGATCTATTTTAATGCGTTTCGGCATTGATGCATCGCAGCAGCGCGAAGCCGTCCCGCCGGACGGACGTTCAGGCCGACAGCTGCGCGCGCAACGCGTCGCACAGGCGGGCGCATTGTTCCGGCGTGCCCACGGTGATGCGCAGGTGCTGGTCGATGCGCGGGATGCGGAAATGCCGCACCAGGATGCCGGTTTCACGCAGGCCGGCGGCGATTTCGAGGGCGTCGCGGCCCGGATGGCGGGCGAAGACGAAATTGGCCTGCGAGGGCAGGACGTCGAACCCCAGGGCGCGCAGATCCCGCGCCAGCTGTTCGCGGGCGTCGATCACGGCCCGCCGGGTGCGGTCGAACCAGGCCTCGTCCTCGATCGAGGCCTGGGCGCCGGCCAGGGCCACGCGGTCCAGGGGGTAGGAATTGAAGCTGTCCTTCAGGCGCGTCAGCCCGGCGATCAGGTCGGCGTGACCCAGGGCGTAGCCCACCCGCAGGCCCGCCAGGGAGCGGGACTTGGACAGGGTGTGGACGACCAGGATGTTGGGGAAGCGGCCGATCAGCGCGGCCGCCGATTCGGCGCCGAAATCCACGTAGGCCTCGTCCACCACCACGGCGCTGTCGGGACGCGCCTGCGCGATGGCGGCGATGTCGTCCAGCGACAGGACGCGGCCGGTGGGCGCGTTCGGATTGGCGAAGATGACCCCGGCGGGTTCGGGATCGGCCGGGCCGGTGTAGTCCGCCACGCGCAGGACGAAATCCTCGTCCAGCGGGATCAGCCGGTGCGGCACGTCGTACAGGCGGCAATAGGTCTTGTAGAAGCTGTAGGTCACGTCCGGCAGCCACAGGGGCCGGCCGCCGCGCAGGAACAGCGCGTTGAACACGTGCGCCAGGATCTCGTCGGAACCGTTGCCCAGGAACACCTGATCGGGCGCCAGGCCGTAGCGGTCCGCGATCGTGCGGCGCAGGTCCAGCGCCTGGTAGTCCGGGTACAGGCGCATGTCGTCGGACAGGGCGGCGCGCATCGCCTCGATCGCCCGGGGCGAGGGCCCGTAGGGGTTCTCGTTGGTGTTGAGTTTCAGCAGGTTCGGGATGCGGGCCTGCTCGCCCGGCACGTAGGGCGCCAGGCCGGCGATGTGATCGCTCCAGAGCGTGCTCAAGACTCGTCCTTCAGGTAGGGATTGTGCGAGGATTTGAATTCCACCGACAGCGGCGTGCCGGCCAGCTTGAAGGCGTCGCGGAACTGGCCTTCCAGGTAGCGGCGGTAGGAATCGGGCACCGCGTCCAGGGCGTTGCCGTGAATGATGATGCGCGGCGGATTCTGCCCGCCCTGGTGGGCATAGCGCATCTTGGGCCGGAAGATGCCCTTGCGCGGCGGCGGCTGCTGTTCCACGGCCGCCTGCAGGGTGCGGGTGAGCTTCGGCGTGGACAGTTTCGCGAAGGCGGCGGCGTGCGCGGCGTCCACGGCCTTGAGCACGGGACCGACCCCCTGCCCCTTCAGGGCCGACAGGTTCAGCACCCGGGCGAAGGACAGGAAGCGCAGCTTGCGGTCGTATTCGCGCTGCACCCATTCACGCTGCTCGCGATCCACCGCGTCCCATTTGTTCAGGCCCACCACCAGGGCGCGGCCGGTTTCGGTGATGAAACCGGCGATATGGGCGTCCTGGTCGGAAATGCCGTCGCTGGCGTCGATCAGCAGCAGCACGACGTTGGCGGCCTCGATGGCCTGCAGCGTCTTGATGACCGAGAATTTTTCCACGGTCTCGAAGACCTTGCCCCGGCGGCGCAGGCCGGCGGTGTCGATCAGCGTGTAGCGGCGGTCGCCGCGCTCGAATTCGATCTCGATGGCGTCGCGCGTGGTGCCCGGCAGGTCGTAGGCGATGACGCGGTCCTCGCCGACCAGGGTGTTGATGAGCGTGGACTTGCCGACGTTCGGCCGCCCGGCGATGGCGAGCTTGATGCGGTGGTCGGGGGCCCCGCCCTCGTCCGTGTCCGCATCGGGATCCGCGGCCTCGGCTTCGCGGGCCCGTTCGGCCAGCAGCGGCGCGAGCGCCTCGTCCGCCAGGGCCGACACGCCGTCGCCATGCGCGGCGGAAATCGGGTGCGGCTCGCCCAGCCCCAGTTCGTGGAACTGGGCCAGGTCGGCGTGATGGCGCATGCCTTCGGCCTTGTTCACGGCCAGCAGCACGCGCTGTCCGGACTTGCGCAGCAGGCGGGCGATTTCATGGTCGTGGGCGTTGATGCCTTCGCGCCCGTCCACCAGGAAGATCACCACGTCGGACTCGGCGATGGCCTGGGCGGTCTGGCGCGCCATTTCGACCAGGATGCCGCGCGTGGCGACCGGCTCGAAGCCGCCGGTGTCCACCACGATATAGGGATATTCGCCCACCCGCCCCTCGCCGTAGTGGCGGTCGCGGGTCAGCCCGGAGATGTTCGCCACCAGCGCCGCGCGCGAACGCGTCAGGCGATTGAACAGGGTCGATTTGCCGACGTTCGTGCGCCCGACCAGGGCCACGACCGGCTTGAAACGCGTATCAGCCACCGACACCCACCAGGATCAGCTTGCCGTCGCCCGTCTGGACGACCACCCCGAGAGGGGTCGGCACCAGGGCCGAGACGACCGGTCCGCCGCCCACCTGCAGGCGGGCCATCAGGGCGCCGTCGGCGCGCGACGGCCTGCTCGCCCGGCACGTAGGGCGCCAGGCCGGCGATGTGATCGCTCCAGAGC
>CBFGXR010000278.1:0-3250 GCA_965652675.1 uncultured Castellaniella sp. | reverse complement strand
GCGCGCTGGTGTCGCGCCGCGAGGCCGGCGCCGTGCTGCACGATCCCGATCAGGTTGCCGAGCGCATGCTCGACCTGGTCCGCACGGGCGAAATCACCGCCATCGACGGCAGCCGCGTGCGCCTGCAGGCCGATTCCATCTGTGTGCATGGCGACAGCCCGGGGGCCGTGGCTATGGCGCGCGCGGTGCGGCAGCGGCTGGAGGCGGCTGGCGTGGCACTGGCGCCGTTCGCCGGGGTGCGGGTTCTATGATCATGCCGCGCTGCCTGCCCGCCGGCGATGGCGCCGTGCTGGCGGAACTCCGTTCCCTTGACGAGACCCTGGCCTTGTTCCAGGCACTCGGCCAGCGGCCGGCCGGTGTGGAGGATGTCGTGCCCGCCGCGCGCACGCTGCTGGTGCTGTTCCGCCCGTCCGCGCTGTCGGCGCGGGATGTGGCCGGCTGGCTGCGGCGGACCGCGGCCGCCTTGGCGGCTGCCCCCGCGGGCGCAGCGGGCGCTTCGCCCGCAGCCTCCGATGCGCGGCTGGTGGAGATTCCCGTGCGCTATGAGGGCGAGGATCTGGACGAGGTCGCCGCAGGGCTCGGGCTGACGCGCGCCGAGTTGATCGAGCGCCACACCGGCAGCGACTACCTGGCGGCTTTCGCGGGCTTTGCACCGGGATTCGTCTACCTGGCGGGCGGCGATCCCTGTTTCCACGACATTCCCCGTCGGGCCGCACCGCGTGTTCGCGTTCCTGCGGGATCCGTGGCCGTGGCAGGGGACTTCAGCGCCGTGTACCCCTCCGACAGCCCCGGTGGCTGGCAATTGCTGGGCGTGACGCCCTGGCGGATGTGGGACATGGAGCGGGCCGAACCGGCCTTGGTGCGGCCCGGTTTTCGCGTGCGGTTCCGCGACCTGGAGGCCGCCGGTGTCGCCTATAGCCTGCCCGGCGAAAACGCCTGCCCGCCGACCGCCACAGTCCCATCCATGGGTCTTGCGGCCGTTGCCGCGCCGTCGGCCTGTTTCGACGTGCTGTCCGCCGGACCGCAAACCCTGCTGCAGGATCTGGGCCGTCCCGGCCTGACCGGCATGGGTGTGTCGCTGTCCGGGGCGCTGGACCGGGGCGCGCTGCGCGCCGCCAACCGGATCGTCGGCAATCCGGCTGACGCCCCCGTGCTGGAGAATGCGCTGGGCGGACTGCGTCTGGTGTGTCGGGGCCGGGCCGTTGTCGCCATCACCGGCGCTCAGGCGGAGATCCGCCTGACGACGGCGGTGGGCGTCCGTCTTCCTGCCGCTGCGGGCCGGCCGCTGGCGCTCGACGAGGGCGATGAACTGCGAATCGGCACGCCGGGCGCCGGTGTGCGCTGCTACGTGGCCGTGAGGGGGGGCTGGGATGTGGCGCCCGTGCTGGGCAGCTGCGCCACCGACACCCTGGCGGGCATCGGACCGGCGCCGCTGCGTGCGGGTGACCGGCTGCGGGTGGGAACGGCCCCGGGCGGCGCGCGCCCCGGCACCGTCCTGACCGGTGCCGCTTTGCCGCCGCCTTTGCCCCGCAGGGGAGAACTCGTCGTCCTCGATATCGTTCTGGGGCCGCGCTCCGACTGGTTTTCCCCTGCGGCGCTCGACCTGCTCGCCCACCAGGAGTGGACGGTCACGCCCCAATCGGATCGGGTCGGCATGCGCCTGGCCGGGACAGAGCCGCTGACGCGCAGCCGCCAGGGTGAACTGCCCAGCGAGGGCACCGTGGCCGGCGCCATCCAGGTGCCGGCCGGCGGTCAGCCAGTCCTGTTCCTGGCCGACCATCCGCTGACCGGCGGCTATCCGGTGATTGGCGCGGTCGTCGCCCGCGACCTGGACCGCGCCGCCCAGATTCCCGTGGGCGCCCGCCTACGCTTCCGGCCCATCGGGCCTTTCAAGGAAATCCTGCCATGATCCGTAAAGTCCTGATCGCCAACCGGGGCGAGATCGCCGTGCGCATCGCGCGCGCCTGCGCCGATTATGGCGTGCGCTCGATTGCCGTATACGCCGATGACGACGCCGACGCACTGCATGTGCGCCGGGCCGACGAGGCCTGGGCGCTGGAGGGACGCCGGCCCGCCGAAACCTACCTGGACATCGACAAGCTCCTGGACGTCGCCAAGCGCTCCGGGGCCGACGCCGTTCATCCGGGCTACGGGTTTCTCTCCGAGCGCGCGGAATTTGCGCGCGCCGTGATCGAAGCCGGCCTAGCCTGGATCGGCCCCCCGCCCGAAGCCATCGAGGCGCTCGACGACAAAGTGGCCGCGCGGCGGATCGCCCAGGCCGTGGGCGCGCCGCTGGTGGCGGGCACGGAGGGTCCGGTTGCCAGCGGTGCCGAAGCCCTGGCTTTCGCCGAGGCGCACGGCCTGCCCATCGCCATCAAGGCGGCTTTCGGCGGCGGCGGACGCGGCCTGAAAGTGGCCTGGCGGCTGGACGAGGTGGCCGAACTGTATGAATCCGCCGTGCGCGAAGCCACGGCCGCCTTCGGCCGGGGAGAGTGCTACATCGAGCAGTTTCTCGATCGACCGCGCCATATCGAGGCGCAGGTGATCGCCGATACCCATGGGCGGGTGGTGGTGCTGGGCGACCGCGATTGCTCGCTGCAGCGGCGCAACCAGAAGCTCGTCGAAGAAGCCCCCGCCCCCTTTCTTTCCGACGAGCAGCGCGTCCGCATCCACCAGGCGGCGCGCGATATCTGCGCCCGGGCCGGCTACGTCGGCGCGGGGACGGTGGAATTCCTGCTGGCGCGCGACGGCCGCATTTCCTTCCTGGAGGTCAATACCCGCCTGCAGGTCGAGCATCCCGTGACCGAAGAAACCTCCGGCCTGGATCTGGTGGTGGAGCAATTGCGCGTCGCCGACGGCCTGCCGCTGTCGATCGAGTCCACGCCCGCGCCGCGCGGGCACAGCCTGGAGTTCCGCATCAATGCCGAGGATCCGGGGCGCGGTTATCTGCCGACGCCGGGACTCGTCGCGCTTTTCGCGCCGCCTTCGGGGCCGGGCGTGCGGATCGACAGCGGCGTGGAGTCCGGCTCGCGGGTGCCGGGCGTATTCGATTCCCTGTTGGCCAAGCTGATCGTGAGCGGCGCGACCCGGGAACAGGCCCTGGCCCGCGCGCGCCGCGCGCTGCGGGAATTCGAGATCGACGGTGTCGCGTCTGTCCTGCCTTTCCACCGCGCCGTGGTCGATCAGGCCGACTTTATTGGCCAGCAAGGCTTCGGCGTGCATACGCGCTGGATCGAAACGGAATTTTCCG
>CBFGXR010000277.1:0-3272 GCA_965652675.1 uncultured Castellaniella sp. | reverse complement strand
CGCGACGGCACGACCGGCCGAGCAGGAGCGCCGCGCTCAAACCCGCCGGGCCGCCGCCCACGATCACGACGTCGAAATCCGGGTGTTCCATGGGGCCTAGGAGACCTTGGCCTTGAAGGCCTGCCACAGGAGCCAGACAAGCACCAGGACAAGTATCGTGGCCGCCGTGGGGACGAGGGTGCCGAAGTGGCGGCGGCGTCTCCGGGTGAGCGGCGCGCGGGCGAGGGCCAGGGCGAAGCCGGTCAGCAGGGCGGGCAGGATGGCGGGAAACACCACGCGGATGAAGACCTGCGCGCGCGAAGCGCCCAGGCTGCTGGCGGCTTCCTCGTATTCGGGGGCCATGTCTTCCAGCACCGGCTGGACGGTGCGCACCACGAAGGGCAGGCCGATGAAGACCAGCGCCACCACCACGCCCAGCGGCTTGAAGGCCACCTGGATGCCCAACGGCGCCAGCAGCCCGCCCAGCCAGCCGTTGGGCGCGTACAGCGTGGTCAGGGCGATCCCGGCCACGGCCGTGGGCAGGGCGAAGGGCAGGTCCACCAGCGCGTCGACCAGCCGCTTGCCGGGGAAGTCGTAGCGCGCCAGGACCCAGGCCACGATGCCGCCGAAGACCGCGTTCACGGCCGCCGCCAGCAGCGCGGCGCCGAAGCTCAGCCGATACGAGGCCAATACCCGGGGCGCCGTGACCGCCTTCCAGAAAGCCTCGGCGCTCAGCGTCGAGGCCGTCAGGAACGCGGCCGACAGGGGCAGCAGGACCACCAGGCACAGATAGGTCAGCGTCAGGCCCAATGTCAGATTGCGGCCCGGCAGGACCCGGTGCGCGGCGGGGGCGCGCGCTGCGAACGTCGTCGACATGGCCTTATTGCGCGTTCGGCTGGTAGATCTGGTCGAACACGCCGCCGTCCGCGAAGTGCGTCTTCTGCGCCTCGGTCCAGCTCGGCGCCACATCGGTGATGGTGAACAGCGACAGCTGGGGGAACTGTTTCGCGTGCCGGTCGGCGACCGCCTTCAGGGTGGGGCGGTAATGGTTCTTCGCCGCGATCTCCTGGCCGGCCTCGGAATACAGATAATCCAGGTAGGCCCGGGCCACGGCGCGGGTGCCGCGCGCATCGACGACCTTGTCCACCACCGCCACCGGCGGTTCGGCCAGGATGCTGACCGAGGGGACGACGATGTCCACCTTGTCGGGTCCCAGCTCCTCGATGGCCAGGAAGGCCTCGTTTTCCCAGGCGAGCAGCACGTCGCCGATGCCGCGTTCGACGAAGGTCGTGGTCGAACCGCGCGCGCCCGAGTCCAGCACCGGCACCTGGTGGAAGAGCTTGCCGACGAATTCGCGCGCCTTGGCTTCGTCGCCGCCGGGCTGGCGCAGCGCATAGCCCCAGGCCGCCAGATAGTTCCAGCGGGCGCCGCCGGACGTCTTGGGGTTGGGGGTGATGACCTGCACGCCCGGCTTGATCAGATCGTTCCAGTCATGGATGCCCTTGGGGTTGCCCTTGCGCACCAGGAAGACGATGGTGGACGTGTAGGGCGAGCTGTTCAGCGGCAACTGCTGCTGCCAGTCCTTGCGGATCGAGCCGCGTTCGGCGATGGCGTCGATGTCCGGCGCCAGCGCCAGGGTGACCACGTCGGCCTGCAAGCCATCGATCACCGAGCGCGCCTGCTTGCCCGAGCCGCCATGCGACTGGCGGATCGTGACGTGGTCGCCGGTCTTGTCCTGCCAGTACTTGGCGAAGGCCGCGTTATAGGCCTGGTACAGTTCCCGCGTGGGGTCGTAGGACACGTTCAGCAGCGTGACGTCGGCGGCGTGCGCGGCACTCGCCAGGCTCAGGGCGGCGGCCAGGGGAAGCAGGAATCGGAATCGCATGGGAGAGAGCCCTCGGTATGTTGACGAGGGATCAGGTTAAAGCGTTCCTTTCCGGGACAGAACGAATCGTTTCGTCCAACGATATGAACGCCGCACATTATGCGGCGCTGCTATATGCGTATGTACCGTGCCGCACCAGACGCGGCGCGACACGCGGCCGTATGTCCAGCCGTACGCCAGGGCCTAGGATTGAGGCGGCAGGAATGCCGGGCGCAGGATGCCCCGCAGACGGTCGTAGGGAATCAGCAGTTCCGGCTGCCCCCAGGCGTAGGGGGCGATCTCGTAGGGCTGGTATTTGACCAGCACGCCCAGGTCGGTCAGCCCCACGTTGTCGCTGGGCGCGAAAGGCCACATGCGGTTGAAATTGTCCCGGTTGTCGATGGCGTCCGCATGCTGATCCAGCCAGCGGTCATGCTCGGCGCGCAGGGCCGCGTCGAAGGCCGGACGGGCGCCCGGCGCCAGCAGGTTGTCGATCGTCAGGGCCTTTTCGGCCGCATTGTCCCAGTTCAGCAGCTGCGACCCGGTCATGCCGTGGGCCATGCCGGTCCGGTACTGGCCCGCGTCCAGTTCGACCACGGTCAGGCGTTCGTTGCGATAGCGCGTCCGCGCCGTCAGCCGGACTTCGTCGCGGGAACCGGCCGTCTTCCAGTAATAGGCCTCGAAGCCGTCCAGGGTATCGTAGGGGGCGGCACGTTCGGCATCGACCCAGGTCATGGCCGCCAGGGCATGATCGATCAGCGTCGTCAGGCGGGGATGCCCCGGAAAGGCCAGGGAATCGACCACCAGTTTCGGGCATTCGCCCTGGCAGCCCGGCCGTTCGCGCGACCATTTCACTGGCTGCGTGAACAGGCCGTCCTGGCGGGTCTGCTGGTCGAGCTGCGCCGGCACCAGGCTGAGATTGTCGGAAGGGCCGCTGGCGCAGCCGGCCAATGCCAGGCTCAGCGCCAGGACGGCGACCGGCGGGCCGGCGCGTGAGAAGAGGGGACGACGTTCGGACGGCAGGGTCATCGGCAAGAGCATCATGGCAGGGGGCGCGGCGTTCAGGACCGGCCGCCGGAGGGCGGATTCCGGGCGGCCGGATCGTGGATAATGGGGGCTTTCACCCGGGGAGCCCGCATGATCAGAATCTACCACAACCCGCGCTGCAGCACGTCGCGCAAGGCGCTGGAGACGCTCCAGGCCACCGGCCGGCCCGTCGAGGTGGTCGAATATCTGCGCGCCCTGCCGCCGCGCGACGAACTGCGTGATCTGATCCACGCGGCGGGGCTGACGGTACGCGAGGCCCTGCGCGCCAAGGAATCCGTCTATGAAACCCTGGGACTGGCGGATCCCGCGCTGACGGATGAACAGTTGCAATGCCAGGCTCAGCGCCAGGACGGCGACCGGCGGGCCGGCGCGTGAGAAGAGG
>CBFGXR010000276.1:0-3283 GCA_965652675.1 uncultured Castellaniella sp. | reverse complement strand
GGCGAAGGCGATTTCAGGGGCCAGGCGCAGCATGCGGACCAGCCAGTCGCCGTCCGCGGGACCGATGTCGGCCAGGGAAGCCACGTGATGTTTCGGGATCAGCAGCAGGTGCACGGGCGCCGCCGGATTGATGTCGTGGAATGCGAGAAATTCGTCGTCTTCGTGGACAATGCGGGCGGGGATTTCGTGCCGGGCGATTTTACAGAACAGGCAATCGTGGCTCATGGGGATCTGCGAGGCGGGGCCGGACATCGACCCGATCAATCCCGTATGTTGCCACATTTTCATGGGGGCCGGTTTGATCGGGTGGAGTATGGACGGCCTGTCTGCGGGTATGTCCCGAGAAGAGGCCGGGCCGATCGGCGCGATGGCTTGTGAACAGGCCCTAGTCCTTCGGTCGGGAGGCTTTTTCCTCCAGCCCGGACAGGCCCTCGCGGCGGGCCAGTTCGGCCAGCACGTCCTCGGGGCGCAGGTCGAAGTGCGTCAGGGCGACCAGGCAGTGGAACCACAGGTCGGCGGTTTCGGCGACGACGCGGTCGCGGGCGCCGTCCTTGGCGGCCATGACCAGTTCGGTGGCTTCTTCGCCGATCTTCTTCAGGAAGGCGTCCGGGCCGCGCGCCAGCAGCTTGGCGGTGTAGGACGTCTGCGGATCGCCGCCGCGGTCGGGCCGGCGCGTCGCCAGGGTGTCGGCCAGCCGGGCCAGGGTGTCGGCGGTGGAGGAAGTCGTCATGTGAGGCAATCCGTGATCGAGGAAAGGCCGGACGCGGCCGGCCCGGCGTGTGCGGTGCGCGCGTTCAGTGGCCGTGGGCGTGCGGGTGGCCGTAGATGGACTCGGGGTCCTTCAGCACCGGGTCCTGGACGGTCCAGGCCGGCTGGGCGCCGTTCAGGTCCAGGCCGCGATAGAAGCAGCGTTCGCGGCCGGTATGGCAGGCGATGCTGCCGACCTGGGTGATCTTCAGCAGCAGCACGTCGCCGTCGCAGTCCAGGCGGATGTCGTGGACCTGCTGGACGTGGCCGGATTCCTCGCCCTTGCGCCACAGGCGCGCGCGCGAGCGCGAGAAGTACACGGCGCGGCCGGTGCGCACGGTTTCGCGGACGGCCTCGGCGTTCATCCAGGCCATCATCAGCACGGTGCCGGTCTGCGCGTCCTGGGCGATGACGGGGATCAGGCCCTGGTCGTCGAAGCGCAGGGCCGCCAGCCAGTCATCCGGCGCGCCGGTCGAGGATGGATCGGGCGCCGTCATGCGAGGGCCTGCGAGGGAACGGCCTGCCGCACCGGGATGCCCCGGGCGGCCAGGTAGGCCTTGGCCTCGGCCAGCGTGTGCTGGCCGAAGTGGAAGATGCTGGCGGCCAGTACGGCGCTGGCGTGGCCCAGCGTGACGCCGTCGGCCAGGTGCTGCAGCGTGCCGACGCCGCCGGAGGCGATCACCGGCACCGGCACGGCGTCCGAGACCGCGCGGGTCAGTTCCAGGTCGAAGCCGGACTTGGTGCCGTCGCGGTCCATGCTGGTCAGCAGCAGTTCGCCGGCGCCCAGGTCGGCCATGCGGCGCGCCCATTGCACGGCGTCCAGCCCGGTGGCGCGGCGGCCGCCGTGGGTGAAGATTTCCCAGCGCGGGGCCTCGTCCGCGCCCGAGACGCGGCGGGCGTCGAGCGCCACGACGATGCATTGCGAGCCGTGGTGGCGGGCGGCCTCGGCCACCAGTTCGGGGCGGGCGACCGCCGCGCTGTTGATCGAGACCTTGTCGGCGCCGGCGTCCAGCAGGCGCTGCACGTCGGCCACCTGGCGCACGCCGCCGCCGACCGTCAGGGGGATGAAGACCTGGCGCGCGACCGCCTCGATGATGGGCAGGATCAGGCCGCGGTCGTCGGATGTGGCCGTGATGTCCAGGAAGGTGATTTCATCGGCGCCCTGCTCGTCGTAGCGGCGGGCGATTTCCACCGGGTCGCCGGCGTCGGTCAGGTTGACGAAATTCACGCCCTTGACCACCCGCCCGGCGTTGACGTCCAGGCAGGGAATGATGCGGCGGCACAGGCCCGACAGGCCCGTTCCGTCGGCGGCGGCGTCGGTCCGGGTCATGCGCCGGCGCCCTCGCCGTCCGCGCCGTCGTCCTTGTCCGGAACGCCGACCAGTTCGTCGGCGAGGCTCTGGGCGGCGGCGAAGTCCAGGGTGCCTTCGTACAGGCTGCGGCCCAGGATGGCGCCGTCGACGCCTTCGTGGGCCACGTCGCACAGGGCGCGGATGTCGTCCAGCGAGGCGACGCCGCCCGAGGCGATGACGGGGATGCGCACGTGCTGCGCCAGGCGCACGGTGGCCTCGATGTTGACGCCCGAGAGCATGCCGTCGCGGCCGATGTCGGTATAGATGATGGATTCGCAGCCGTAGTCTTCGAATTTGCGCGCCAGGTCCAGCACGTCGTGGCGGGTCAGTTTCGACCAGCCGTCGGTGGCGACCTTGCCGTCGCGCGCGTCCAGGCCGACGATGATGTGGCCCGGGAAGGCCGAGCAGGCGGCGCTGAGGAAGCCGGGGTCCTTGACCGCGGCCGTGCCGATGATGACGTAGGAGATGCCGTTGTCCAGGTAGTATTCCACCGTGTCCAGGTCGCGGATGCCGCCGCCGATCTGCACGGGGATGGCGTCGTCGACGGCGTCCACGATGGCCTGGATGGCGGCGCGGTTGCGCGGCTTGCCGGCCACGGCGCCGTTCAGGTCCACCAGGTGCAGGCGGCGCGCGCCCTGGGCGGCCCATTGGGCGGCCATGGCGGCGGGGTCTTCGGAAAACACGGTGGCCTGGTCCAGGTCGCCCTGGCGCAGGCGCACACAATGCCCGTCTTTGAGGTCGATGGCGGGGATCAGCAGCATGGTCGTCGTGGTCGGTACGGAAAGGATGCGAGGTGCCGGAAGCCGGACGGTGTCAGGGCTGCCAGCGGGTGAAGTTGCGGTACATCCGCAGCCCGGGGGCTGCGCTCTTTTCTGGATGGAACTGTACGGCAAAAATATTGCCGTCCGCAATGGCGCAGCAGAACGGCACGCCGTGGCGGCTGACGCCGGCCGTCAGGGCCGGGTCGGCGGGTTCGGCGTAGTAGCTGTGGACGAAGTAGAACGGCGTGTCCTGGGCGATGCCGTCCCACAGCGGATGGGCGCGGGTCTGGGTGACGGCGTTCCAGCCCATATGGGGGACTTTCAGCCGCTCGCCGTCGCCGGTCGCGTGGTCGAAGGCCGGCCCCTGGAACCGGCGCACGCGGCCGGGAAACAGGCCCAGGCCGGGGGTATCGCCCTCGTCGCT
>CBFGXR010000275.1:0-3286 GCA_965652675.1 uncultured Castellaniella sp. | reverse complement strand
TCATCAGCGACAGGTGCGCGGCGTGCAGATTGCCCATGGTGGGCACGAAGGCCACGCGCAGCTGACCGCGCAGCTGATCGCGCAATGCCTCGATGGAATGGACGACTTTCACGGGGGATTCTCCGGCGCGCGGCCTCAGGCCGAGCGCGTGTAGGACAGTCTGACGTACAGCGGCGCGTAGGGCGCCGCCTGAGTGATTTCCAGCAGGGATTCGCGGGCCAGTTCCAGCAGCGCCAGGAAATGGACCACGATGACGGCGGCGGGTTCGCCCATGCGGACGCGTTCCAGGAACAGCTCGGTGAATTCCATGAAGCGCACGTCCGACAGGCGGCGCAGGATATGGCTCATGTGGTCGCGCACGGACAGCTGTTCGCGGGTGATGCGATGGCTGGCGTTCAGGCTCGCCCGGTGCAGGATCGCCGACCAGGCTTCGCGCAGGTCGTCCGCCGACACTTCCGGCAGCAGCCGCGCGACCTCGAAATCGGCCGTGGCGTGGGCCACCAGGAAGTCGCGCCCCGCCCGCGGCATGTCGTCCAGCCGCCGCGCGGCCAGCTTCATGCGTTCGTATTCCAGCAGACGGCGCACCAGTTCGGCGCGCGGGTCCTCGGCTTCCTCGCCGCTGTCGGACTGGCGCACCGGCAGCAGCATGCGCGACTTGATCTCGATGAGCAAGGCCGCCATCAGCAGGTATTCGCCCGCCAGCTCCAGGTTCGATTGCCGCACCTGTTCGACATAGGCCAGGTACTGGGCGGTGACCTCGGCCATGGGAATGTCGAGCACGTTGAAGTTCTGTTTCCGGATCAGGTAGAGCAGCAGGTCCAGCGGCCCCTCGAAGGCCTCCAGGAAGACTTCGAGCGCGTCGGGCGGAATGTAGAGATCCTGGGGGATGGCGAACAGCGGCTCGCCGTACAGGCGCGCCAGGGCGACATGGTCGACCACGTCGGGGGTGCTGTCTTCCGCGGGCGCCATCAGGGCGTCCAGCCCGGGATCGGGCGGCCGGGGCGGCATGGGGCCCGGTCAGGCCTTCTGGTAGTAGACGTAGGGATCCTGGGACACGCGGGCGGTCCGGAAACCTTCCTGCTGTTCCGGATCCAGATCCTTGTCCCAGAGGCGGGCGCGGCCGGCGAACTGGCGCGATTCCGTGCCGGGATGGTCCGATTTGTACTGGTTCAGGAACTGGGTCAGTTCAGAAGTGTAGTTGTTTGCCATAATAGTGCCGTAGCCGATCTCCATGACCGATGGGTCCCAAGTTTACTGCACTCGGCCCCTCTCCAGCCTGTCCATGCCCGAATCCCCCGCCCGCGCCGCCACCCCGCCCGCCGCCACGCCCCGCGAAATCCGGATGATCCCCTTCATCGTGGGTTGCGCGCTGTTCATGCAGATGCTGGATTCCACGGTCGTGGCGACCGCCCTGCCCACCATGGCGCGGGATTTCGGCACCACGGTGGTGCACATGAACGTCACCATCACGTCCTATCTGCTGGCCACGGCGGTCTTCGTGCCCATCAGCGGCTGGGCGGCGGACCGGTTCGGCGCCCGCGCCGTGTTCCTGGCGGCCATCGTGCTGTTCACGCTCAGTTCCGTCGCCTGCGCGGCCAGCGGCACCCTGAGCCAGCTGGTCGCCGCCCGCCTGGTCCAGGGCGCCGCCGGCGCCATGATGGTGCCGGTCGGACGCATCATCCTGCTGCGCCGCATCCCCAAGGGAGAACTGCTCAAGGCCATGGCCTTCCTGACCATCCCCGCCCTGCTGGGACCGGTCATCGGCCCGCCGGTCGGCGGCTTCCTGGTCACCTACGCCTCCTGGCACTGGATCTTCCTGATCAACATCCCCGTGGGCGCCCTGGGCATTTATATGGTGCGGCGCTGGATCACCCGCGACGTGCCCGCCAGCCGGCCCCGGCTGGACACCGTGGGCTTCCTGCTCAGCGGCGTCGCCATGGCGGCCCTGATGTCCTGCCTGGAAGCCGCCGGCCACGGCAGCCTGGGCCTCTGGCCGACCCTGGGGCTGCTGTGCCTGGGCCTGATCTGCGGCGTCCTGTACATCCGCCACGCCCGCCACGTCACCTACCCCATCATCGACCTGAGCCTGCTGCGCACCCGGACCTTCGCCGTCTCGGTGCTGGGCGGCAATCTGTGCCGCTTCTCCGCGGGCGCCTCGCCCTTTCTGCTCGCCATCCTGCTGCAGGTGGGTTTCGGCCTGTCGGCGTTCTCGGCCGGGATGATCACCTTCACCTCGGCCGCCGGCGCGATGCTCATGAAGCTCGTGGCCACGCCCATCGTGCGCCGTGTCGGCTTCCGCCGCGTCCTGGTCTACAACGCCCTGATCGCGGGCGCCTTCGTCGCCGCCTGCGCCCTGTTCCGGTCCGATACGCCGATCTGGGCCATGGTGGCGGTGCTGCTGGTCGGCGGCTTCTTCCGCTCGCTGCAGTTCACCGCCGTCAACGCCCTGACCTATGCCGACCTGGATTCCGCCCAGATGAGCCGCGCCAGCAGCTTCGCCGCCACGGCCCAGCAACTGGGCATCAGCCTGGGCGTGGCCTGCGCGGCGATGACGCTGAATCTCAGCATGACACTGCGCGGCGGGGCCGAAACCGAACGCGTCGACGTGATGTGGGGATTCGCGGTCATCGCCCTGATCGTGACGGCGTCCGCCCTGTCCTTCCGGCGCCTGCCGGCGCGCGCGGGCAGCCAGCTGCGGACGCGAGGGTGAACGGGCCTTGTCCACCTCGCCGCTTGCAAGCGGCTCGGATTCGCCAGGCATTGAATCGCCCGCAGGGGCTATTCAATGTCCGGGCTCATCCAGCAGCATCACCAGCTTGCAGTCCGGCCGGATCGCCAGCCGGAAGGTGAACTGCCGGAAACGCAGCCGCCCGTCCTGGGGGTGCTGGAATTCGCGCAGGCCACCTTCCCGGTCCACCACGACCTGGCGCGTCCAGGCCCGGGCGAACAGGGGGCTGCCGGCCTGCAATTCGGCCACCAGCGCGCCGATGCCCGGTTCGCCCGCCAGCGCCGCCACGTCGGCGCGGAATTCCGCCACCACGCGGCTGGCGCGGTTTTCCCAGTCCACCACCAGCGTGCGCGCGGCCGGATCCAGGAAGATGTAGCGCAGCAGATTGGGCTGCCCGCGCGCGGGCCAGCCATCGAACACCCGCAGCAGGGCGGCGTTGCAGGCCAGCACGTTCCAGGACTGGTCCAGCACGTAGGCCGGGCAGCGGATGCTGTCGACGCAATCCTGCAGCCCGTCGGGCAGGGCGATCGCATCCAGGCGGCCGGCCTCCGGGTCGGC
>CBFGXR010000274.1:0-3292 GCA_965652675.1 uncultured Castellaniella sp. | reverse complement strand
CGCTGAAGGACGAAGGCTACATCGAGGATTTCCGTATCGGCGGCGATGATCGCCTTCAGCGCGGCGCGCTTGGCGGCGAATTTTTCGGCCAGCTTGGCGCGCTTGATGTCGCGATTGATGAGGGAAAGTTTTGCCACGTCAGCCCCTTAGTTGCGGAAGGGGAAGCTGAATGCGCTCAACAGCGCCTTGGCTTCCTCGTCGGTCTTTGCGGTGGTGGTGATGCTGATGTTCATCCCGCGCACGGCATCGATCTTGTCGTATTCGATTTCCGGGAAGATGATCTGTTCTTTCACACCGATGTTGTAGTTGCCACGGCCGTCGAAGGCACGGCCCGACACGCCGCGGAAGTCACGCACGCGGGGCAGGGCGACCGAGATCAGACGATCCAGGAATTCGTACATGCGCTGGCCGCGCAGGGTGACCATGCAGCCGATCGGATAGTCCTCGCGGATCTTGAAGCCGGCGATGGCCTTGCGGGTCTTGGTGATCACGGGCTTCTGGCCGGCGATCTTGGTCATGTCGCCGACGGCGTTTTCGATGACCTTCTTGTCGGCCACGGCTTCGGACACACCCATGTTCAGGGTGATCTTGGTGATGCGGGGAACCTGCATCACCGACTGGTAGCCGAATTTCGCCTGCAGGTCGGCAGCGACCTTGGAGCGATAGAAATCTTGTAAACGAGCCATTTTGTGCGCGCCCCTTATGCCTTCGCGCCAACGACGGCGCCGTTGGAGCGGAAAATGCGAACCTTGGCGCCGTCCACGACCTTGACGCCGACGCGGTCGCCCTTGCCGGTTTCGGGGTTGTAGACCGCCACGTTCGAGATGTGGATGGGCAGGGTCTTGTCGACGATGCCGCCGGGCGTGCCCGCCATGGGATTGCCCTTGGCGTGCTTCTTCACGACGTTGATGCCTTCGACCAGCACGTGGTCGTCGTCGATACGGGCCACCACGGTGCCGCGACGGCTGCGGTCGCGGCCGGACAGCACGATGACTTCGTCGCCTTTGCGAATGTTTTGCATGATCTGCTCCTTACAGCACTTCGGGCGCCAGGGACACGATCTTCATGAACTTTTCGGTGCGCAGTTCGCGCGTGACCGGTCCGAAGATGCGCGTGCCGATCGGCTCGAGCTTGGCGTTGAGCAACACGGCCGCGTTGCCGCCGAAGCGGATCAACGAGCCGTCCTTGCGGCGGACGCCCTTGGCGGTACGCACCACCACGGCGTTGTAGATTTCGCCCTTTTTGACGCGGCCGCGGGGGGCCGCTTCCTTGACGGACACCTTGATGACGTCGCCGATGGCGGCATAACGGCGCTTGGAGCCGCCCAACACCTTGATGCACATCACAGAACGCGCACCCGTGTTGTCGGCCACGTCCAGCGTGGTCTGCATTTGGATCATGATTTTTCCTGTTCCAACTTAACAACGAAGCCCAGGGCATGAATCCCCGGCCACGCAGCCAGTTTTGGTCCCGTCAGGCATACTTGGCTATGTTGCTTGGCTGACCAAGCGGGGTCAAGCACACCCTGGGTTGAAATTCTTGTTCACGCGAAAAACGCGCATCACGAGACTACTGCATGCCCCGCCAGCCCCGCGCAAGATGGCCTGCGCGATAGAAACCGTGGAGCAAGACAGCAATTATATACAGCGCACGGAGCAAAAGCAAGACTTGTCCACGTATCCGGGCTGCGGCGCAACAACACTCCCCCGCCGGTCACTCGTCGAACGGCCGCGTGCCCAGTTCGCCCACCACGTGATCCACGAAACAGACGATCCGGGATGCCAGCGCCGTATTGCGGTAGTAGACCGCATGAACCGGCTGGCGCACATCCAGCGTCCGGTCTGGAAACAGTGGGACCAGGTCGCCGACGCGCCGGTCCTCGCGCGTCATGAAGTCCGACAGACAGACAATGCCCAGGCCGGCCAGGGCCATGTGCCGGAGCGTCTCGCCGCTGGACGAGGCGATCGTCGGCCGGATACGCAGAATGCCTCCATCCGCATCGCGCAGGGGCCAGTCATTCAAGGTCTCCGGCTGGGTGAATCCCAGGACGGCATGCCGCGCCAGCTGCTCCGGCCGGTCCGGGATGCCGTGGCGCCGCAAGTACGCCGGGCTGGCGAGCACCCGCACGCGGCTGGCGCCCACGGGACGCGCATGCAGCGTGGAGTCCCTCAGCGCACCGATGCGGAACGCCACATCGGTGCGCTTCTCGATCAGGTCGACGATGCCCTCGTTCGAGTGCAGTTCCAGCTCCACGTCCGGATAGCGGGCATGGAACCCCTCGAGCAGGGGCACGAGCACGTGCAGCATGAAGGGCGTCGCCGCATCGACCCGCAGGCGGCCGGCCGGCCGCAGGCGCCGGGCCGCCATCTGTTCCTCGGCCTCGTCGACCGAGGCCAGAATGGCGCGCGCATGCCGCAGGAAGGTCTCGCCCTCCTCGGTCAGTTCCAGCCGCCGGGTCGTGCGGCGCAACAGGGTGGTCCGCAGTTTTTTTTCCAGCCGGCCCAGTGCGCGGCTGACGGCCGAAACCGTCAGGCCGAGCCATTCCGAGGCCGCCGTGATCGAACCGGTGTCGACGACGGCGGCAAAAGCCTGCAGCTCATCGAGGGTTGTCTTCATTATTGAATAAAAATCAAAAGTGTTTCGATCGTATACGGCTTAATCAACAAATATAAACCGGGCACACTGCGGGCTGTCAAACTTCGAAGGAAAGGCCGACATGAAATCCACGGCCGCTTTGCTCGCCCTGGCCACCGGCGCGTTCGCCATCGGCACCACCGAGTTCACCCCCATGGGCCTGCTGCCCGTCATCGCCGCCGGCGTGCGCGTGGACATCCCCACCGCGGGCATGCTGGTCTCCGCCTACGCGGCGGGCGTCACGATCGGCGCGCCGGCGATGACGCTGCTGTTCAGCCGCTACGGCAAGCGCGCCGCCCTGATCTCGTTGATGCTCATCTTCACGCTCGGCAACCTGCTGTCGGCGTTCGCCCCCGGCTACACGACCCTGCTTCTGTCCCGCCTGGTCACCAGCCTGAACCATGGCGCCTTCTTCGGTATCGGCGCCGTGGTGGCCGCCAGCGTCGTACCAAGAGACCGGCAGGCCAGCGCGATCGCGGCGATGTTCATGGGGCTGACCCTGGCCAATATCGGCGGCGTGCCGGCCGCGACCTGGATCGGGCAGCAGGCGGGCTGGCGCCTCGCCTTCGGCGGGACGGCCGCGCTCGGCCTGGTCACTATCGCCGCGGTGTGGTTCGCGCTGCCCAAGGGTGAGCCCGGGACGCCGCCGGACGTGCGC
>CBFGXR010000273.1:0-3299 GCA_965652675.1 uncultured Castellaniella sp. | reverse complement strand
TGGCTTCCAGGCGCACGCCGAACAGGGTGCGGATCACCTGGAACAGGCCGTCCAGCACGCGGGATTCGGTGAAGTAGGGGCGCAGTTCCTCGTCGGAATAGGCGTAGCGGCTTTCGCGCAGGCGTTCGGACGCATAGGCGATGTCCCAGGGCTCCAGGGGATCCAGTCCGAGTTCGCGGGCGGCGAAGGCGCGCAGTTCGTCCAGGTCGCGCCGGGCGCTGGGCCGGGCGCGGGCGGCCAGTTCGCGCAGGAAGTCCAGCACCTGGCCGGCGTTGTCGGCCATGCGGGTTTCCAGGCGCAGGCTGGCGAAATCGGCGTGGCCCAGCAGGCCGGCTTCCTCGGCCCGCAGGGCCAGCAGCGTTTCGATGGATTCGGAATTGTCGAAGGTCGGGTCGCCCTGGTCCGAGGCGCGCGTGGCGTGCGCGCGGTACAGGGTCTGGCGCAGCTCGCGGTCCCGGGCGTGCAGCATGATCGGCAGGTAGCAGGGCATGTGCAGGGTCAGCCGCCAGCCGGATTCGCCCGCCGACCGGGCCGCCTGCGCGGCGGCCGCGACCACGTCCGGCGGCAGGCCTTCCAGGCGGGCCTCGTCGGTGATCACCAGGGACCAGCGGTCGGTGGCATCCAGCACGTTTTCCGAGAATTTCTGGGAGACCTGGGCCTGCAGGTCGGCGTTGCGGGCGTAGGTCTCGCGCGCGGCGCCTTCCAGTTCGACCCCGCTCAGGCGGAAATCGCGCAGCGCCAGTTCGACGATGCGGCGGCGGGTCGGCGTCAGCGCGGCGAAGGCCGGACCGTCCGCCAGTGCGCGGTAGCGTTCATACAGGCCGCGATGCAGGCCCACCCAGGTGGAGAACTCGCTCATCAGCGGCAGGCAGGCGTTGTAGGCGGCGCGCAGGTCCGGCGTGTTGACCACGCTGTTCAGGTGCCCGGCGATCGACCAGGCGCGGTGCAGGCGTTCGGACGGATCCTCGATGGCTTCGACCAGGTTGTCCCAGTCGGGCGGATCGGTGCGCGCGGCGGCGGCCTCGATCGCGTCGCGCGAGGCCTCGATCAATTCGCGCACGGCGGGCTCGATGTGCTCGGGGCGGACGGCGCCGTAGTCCACGAATGCCTCGGCCGGGACGAGGAGGGGATTGCCGGCGATGCGGGTGCTGTTCATCTGACGAAGATGGGGGCATGACCCCCGTTTTTCAAGCCTGCGGCCTTATGCCTGCAGCGTGCGTTCGGCGGCTTCGGTGGTGTTGACCAGCAGCATGGCGATGGTCATGGGGCCCACGCCGCCGGGCACCGGCGTGATCGCGGATGCGACGGCGGCGGCCGATTCAAAGTCCACGTCGCCGACGAGCTTGCCGGATTCGAGCCGGTTGATGCCCACGTCGATCACTACCGCGCCGGGCTTGACCATGTCGCCGGTGACGATGCCGGGCCGGCCCGTGGCCACCACCAGCACGTCGGCCCGGCGGGTCTGGGCGCCCAGGTCGCGGGTCTTGGAATTGCACAGCGTCACGGTCGCGCCCGCCGCCAGCAGCAGCATGGCCATGGGCTTGCCGACGATGTTGCTGGCGCCCACGATCACGGCTTCGGCGCCCCGCAGGGGCACGTTTTCCGATTCCAGCATCTTCATCACGCCGTAGGGCGTGCAGGGGCGGAACAGCGGCCGGCCGGTCATCAGCAGGCCGGCGTTGCTGACGTGGAAGCCGTCCACGTCCTTGGCTGCGCTGATGGTCTCGATGACCAGGCCGGTGTCGATGTGGCCGGGCAGGGGCAGCTGCACCAGGATGCCGTGGATGGCCGGATCGGCGTTGAGCGTCTCGATCACGTCCAGCAGTTCGCCTTCGGGCGTGTCGGCGCCCAGCGGAATGACGCGCGAATGCATGCCGGCCGCCGTGCAGGCGGCGGCCTTGTTGCGCACGTAGACCTGGGAGGCCGGGTCTTCGCCGACCAGCACCACCGCCAGCCCGGGCGTCACGCCCTGGGCCTGGAGCGCGCGCACGCGTTCCGCCACTTCGCCGCGTACCCGGACGGACAGGGCCTTGCCGTCGATGAGTCGTGCGCTCATGTCAGGCTTCCTCGGCGCGGGCCAGGGCGATCTTCATCAGATCCGCCACGGTGGTGACCTCGAGCTTTTCCATGATGTTGGCGCGGTGGGCCTCGACGGTCTTGATGCTGATGTTCAGGTCGCCGGCGATCTGCTTGTTCAGGCGGCCGGCGACGATGCGTTCCAGCACCTGCTGTTCGCGGGCCGTCAGCCGGCCGAGCACGGCCTGCTGGTCGCGCTGGGCGTGGGCCTCGCGCACGCGTTCGCGGGCCTGTTCCAGCATGCCGGCCACCAGCGCCCGCAGGTCGGCCTCGTTGAAGGGTTTTTCCAGGAAATCGACGGCGCCTTTCTTCATGGTCGAGACCGCCATCGGCACGTCGCCGTGGCCGGTGATGAAGACGATGGGCAGCGGCGCCTTGCGGGCGATCAGGGTCTCTTGCAGTTCCAGGCCGCTCATGCCGGGCATGCGGATGTCGGCGATCAGCACGCCGACCTGTTCGGGATCGTAGGCGCCGAGGAATTCCTCGGCGCCGGCGAAACTGCGCACGGCGTAGCCGTTGGCTTCGAGCAGCCAGCGCAGGGAATCGCGGACCGCCTCGTCGTCGTCGACGATGTAGATGGTGCTGGGGATTTGGGTATCGCTCATGCGTGCTGTTCCTCCGTGATTTCCGTGGTCTGGGGGCGCGGCGGGGCCTTGGGCAGGGTGAAGCGGAAGATCGTCCCGCCTTCCGGATTGGGACTGGCCCACAGGCGCCCGTGGTGCGACTCGATGATGGTGCGGCAGATGTTCAGGCCCATGCCCAGGCCTTCGGACTTGGTGCTGTAGAAGGGCTCGAACAGCCGGTCGGGATTGCGCAGGCCGTGGCCGCGGTCGATGACGGCGATCTCGACCTGGGGATCCTGATCGGCGATCCGGACGTGCAGGTTGCGGTATTCGCTGTGTTCCATGGCCTCGACGCCGTTCTTCAGCAGGTTCAGCAGCACCTGTTCGATCAGGATGGGGTCGGCCAGGACTTCGGGCATGGGGTCGGGCAGGTCCTGGACGATGTCGATCTGGCGCTTGCGGGCGTCGATGTCGGCGAAGCCGACGGCGTTTTCCACGATCCGGCCCAGGCCCACGGCCTGGCGGCGGGGTTCGCTGCGCTTCACGAATTCGCGGATGCGGCTGATGATCTTGCCGGCGCGCTCGGCCTGCTGGGAGGCCTTTTCGTGCTGTAGAAGGGCTCGAACAGCCGGTCGGGATTGCGCAGGCCGTGGCCGCGGT
>CBFGXR010000272.1:0-3311 GCA_965652675.1 uncultured Castellaniella sp. | reverse complement strand
GATGGCGGTGGCGGCCCCCGTCTTGTCCAGCCGGAGCTCGCCGCCGTTGACCGTCGTCGCGCCGTTGTACGTGTTGGAGTTCGTGCTGCTGAAGACGAGTGTCCCCGCGCCGGTCTTGGTGAGCATGGTCGCCAGGCCGGTGACGTCGTCGGTCTTCCAGGGGTCGCGATAGAACAGGCCGGCCAGGATGTAGACCAGGCCGACGCACAGCAGGAACAGCCGGGGCAGTTTGGCGGCGGCCGTGGCCGTCAGGCGGGCGGGCGTCGATCGCAGGTCTTGGGACAGCACCGGAAAGCACCAGGAAAAGAGGGGCGGATGAATGCGCCCATGTTAAATGAAAAAGGCAGCCTGACGGCTGCCTTTTAGAGCGACTACTGCTGCGGGAAGAGGGTGCTGCTTAGCATGTTTTTTGCCGCCGGGCCGCCCCAAGGCAAAAAGCGCCCCCTCGGGGGATGAGCCCGGACACAAGTCAGTCCCTGCGGACTGAGTTGTGCCTGGCGAATCCGAGCGGCATGCAGGCCGCGAGGTGGACAGCAAGCAAGCGCAGCTTGCGCAGCGTGGGGGCCCTTACTTCTTGACGGTGCCGGCGGTGCGGGCGAAGCGGGCGCGGAACTTTTCCACGCGGCCGGTTTCGACGATGCGGGTCTGGGCGCCGGTGTAGAAGGGATGCGATTCCGAAGTCACGTCGCACTTGAAGAGCGGATAGGTCTTGCCGTCGATTTCGGTCGTTTCGCGGGAATTCAGCGACGAGCGCGAGAGGAACTTGTTGCCGGTCTGCAGGTCGAGGAACACGACCTCGCGGTATTCGGGATGAATGCCTTCTTTCATGATGGAATCCGTGGGTGGGTGATTAGGGGTCGCCAGCCGGATGGACGCGAAAAAAGCCTCTGGAAAGAGGGCCGCCCGCATCAGAATCCTGGCAACGTATCCGAGATAAGCCCACCATTCTACTACGAGGCCGCAAGAAGGTCCAATGTTCCGTCCAGGCTCAAACCTGCCCCCGCTCCGCCAGGGACGTGACTTCGGTGGCGCCGACGATCAGGTGGTCCAGCAGCCGGACGTCCACCAGGGCCAGGGCCTGCTTCAACTGGCGCGTCAGGGTGACGTCGGCCGGGCTGGGTTCCGCCAGGCCCGAGGGGTGGTTGTGGGCCAGGATCAGGGCAGCGGCATGGTGCTCCAGCGCGGCCTTCACGACCTCGCGCGGGTAGACCGAGGCGTGCGACAGCGTGCCGCGCGCGATCTCGGCGCATTCGATCAGCCGCAGCTGGCTGTCCAGGAACAGGGCGACGCAGTGTTCCACCCGCAGGTGCGCCAGGCGCAGGGCGCAGAACTGCTTGACCCGGTCGGGCTGGCTCAGGGCGCGGCCGTTGCGCAGCGGCTCCTCGATCGCGCGGCGGCTGAGTTCCTGGACCGCCAGCAGTTCGCAGGTCTTGGCCGCGCCCATGCCGGGAAAGGCCAGCAGAGCCGAGGATTCCGCCGCCAGCAGGCGGCGCAGCCCGCCGAAATGCTCGATCATCCGCCGCCCCATGTCCACGGCGTCGCGGCCGCGCGTGCCGGTGCGCAGCAGGACCGCCAGCAGCTCGGCGGACGTCAGCGCCTGGGCGCCGTGGCGCAGCAGGCGTTCCCGGGGACGCTCGGAACAGGGAGATCGGGTGTCTTGTGGCATGATAGGCCCTAAAATGAGCGGGTTTGCATTGAATCCTTTACGGTGGCATTTTGACTTCAACCCAAGCCGCGCAGCACGTCCGACCGGACTCTTATGTCACGCTGCACTACCGCATCGAACTGTTGACCGGCCCCGGGGCCGGCACGGTTTTTGTCGACACCTTCCTGGATCGGCCCGCCACGTTGCAGATGGGCATCGGCCAGTGGGCGCCGGGCATCGAGGCTCTGCTGCTGGACCGTCCGGAAGGCGAGCAATTCACCGCCGACCTGCCGGCCGCCCAGGCCTACGGCGAGCGCAATCCGGACCTGCTGCGCTGGGTCGGGCGCGACGAAATGGCGCGCAACGCCCCCCCGGACACCGAATTCGAGGCGGGCGACATGGTCGAATTCGTGGCGCCCAACGGCGGCCGCTATTCCGGCGTGCTCAAGACCCTGGGGGACGATGCCGCCCTGTTCGACTTCAACCACCCCCTGGCGGGCATCGACCTGCAGGTCGAGATCAAGATCCTGGGGGTCCTGTGATCGAGGACCTGTCCACGGCCACGCCGGCCGGCGGCGACGCCCCGGGCGCCGAGATCGTCCTGGCCCAGCCGCGCGGCTTCTGCGCCGGCGTGGACCGGGCGATCGAGATCGTCGAACGCGCCCTGGAAATCCACGGCGCGCCGATCTACGTGCGCCACGAGATCGTGCACAACCGCTACGTGGTCGAGGACCTGCGCGCCAAGGGCGCCGTCTTCATCGACGAACTGGAAGACGCCCCTTCGGGCGCGATCGTGATCTTCTCCGCGCACGGCGTTTCGCGCGCCGTGCGCGACGAGGCCGACCAGCGCGGCCAGCGCATCTTCGACGCCACCTGCCCGCTGGTGACCAAGGTCCACGTCGAAGTCGCCCGCATGCGCAAGGAAGGCCGCGAGGTCGTCATGATCGGCCACAAGGGCCATCCGGAAGTCGAGGGCACGCTGGGCCAGGCCGACGACGGCATGTACCTGGTCGAATCGGTCGAGGACGTCCAGGCCCTGCGGGTGCGCGATCCCGGTCACCTCGCCTTCGTGACCCAGACCACGCTGTCCATCGACGACGCGGCCCAGGTGGCCGACGCCCTGCGGGCGCGCTTCCCTGGCATCGCCGAGCCCAAGAAAAGCGACATCTGCTACGCCACGCAGAACCGCCAGGACGCGGTGCGCGTCATGGCGCCGCAATGCGATCTGGTGCTGGTGGTCGGCAGCCCGAACAGCTCCAATTCCAACCGCCTGCGCGAAGTCGCCGAGCGCAAGGGCGTGACCGCCTACCTGCTCGACCACCCCGACATGATCGATCCCGAGTGGCTGCGCGATGCACGGCGCATCGGCGTCACCGCCGGGGCCTCGGCGCCCGAAGCCCTGGTGCGTCAGGTGATCGACCGGCTGAAGACGCTGGGCGCGCGCTCCGTGCGTCCCCTGGACGGGGTGCGCGAGCAGGTCGCCTTTCCCCTGCCGCGCGAACTGTCGCGCAAGCGGCCCGAATGACTTCCCGAACGGACCGGATGACCATGAAGATCGGATTCTGCGGGCTGGGCCGCATGGGCGTGCCCATGGTGCACCGTCTGCTGCAAGCAGGCCACGAGGTCCACGTCTGGAACCGTTCGCCCGGTCCGCTGCGGGACATCC
>CBFGXR010000271.1:0-3317 GCA_965652675.1 uncultured Castellaniella sp. | reverse complement strand
AAGGCCTGCGGCGTGGCCGCCGACAGTTCGGCGAACCCCAGGGCCCGCCAGGCCGCGCGCAGGCAGTCCAGGGGCCGCGACACGTCCAGCGCGGGCGCATGGTTCTGCTTGGACAGCTTGTGGCCGGCGGCGTCCAGGATCAGCGGCACGTGCAGGACGCGCGGCGCGGGCAGGCCCAGGGCGCGGGCCAGCTGCCGCTGGCGGGCGGTGGAATCCAGCAGATCGGCGCCGCGCACCACGTCGGTGACGCCCTGGTCGCCGTCGTCCACCACCACGACCAACTGGTAGGCCCACAGGCCGTCGGCCCGGCGGACGATGAAATCCCCGACTTCCGCCGCCACGTCCTGGGATTGCGGACCCAGCCAGCGGTCCGTGAAGGTTTCCACGCCGGGTTCGACGAGAAAGCGCCAGCTGCGGATCGGGCGGCTCCCCGTGCCCGCCGGCGGCCGGCAGGTGCCGGGGTACGGGCCGGGCGGCAGTTCACGCCGGACGCAGGCGCAGCCGTAGACGCGGCCGGCGTCCCGCAGCCGGGCGAACGCCCGCTCGTACAGGGGATGGCGCGCCGTCTGCCGGATCGGATCTTCGTCCCAGCGCAGGCCCAGCGTTTCCAGTTGCCGCAGGATGGCGCTTTCGGCGCCGGGCACGGTGCGGGGTTCGTCGATGTCCTCGATGCGCAGCAGCCAGCGGCCCCGGTGCGCCCGGGCGTCCAGGTAGCTGGCCAGGGCCGCGACCAGCGAGCCCGCGTGCAGGGGGCCGCTGGGGCTGGGCGCGAAACGGCCCACGTAGGGGTGGGGATCGGATGTGTTCGGGACGGACACGCCGGACGTCCTGGCCAAGGGGGAACAGGCCCTAATGCGACAGCCGGCCTTCGTCGTCGGTCAGCAGTTCCTCGAACACCAGGTGATCGACCTCGGCTTCCTGGCTCCAGAGGACCATCAGCGCCAGGACCTTGATTTCGGCCAGGGACAGGGGGGAATGGTCCGCCGCCTGGGCCGCCTCGATCAGGATTTCGCGCAGGACCGGGGGCAGGCTGCCGGAATGTTCCAGGAAGCTGATGAAGCCGATGGCCTCCGTGCCCAGCGTGGCGTATTCCGTGTCGGTGTAGACGCGCGCGGCGTCGCGCCGGGCGTCGCGCATGACGGCCAGCGGCAGGCAGCGTTCGGTGGTGCTGGCCAGGTCGCGCAGCCAGTTCAGGGCGTCGTCGATGTCCTCGTGCTCGAACCCGGCGGCCGCCAGCTTGCTGGCAAGGACCTCGGCGCGCGGGCAGGCCTGGGGCGTGTAGTAGTTTTCGAACAGATAAACCAGGATGTCGTACATGGCGGTGGTAAGGCAGAGATCCTGATAGTGTACTTGGGGTGGGCTTTACATGCTCAAGTAGAGCAGTAACTGTTAAGTCGCCCCCGTACGGACATGCGCGGGCATGGTGGCAATAACCACCATTTGGTTTTCTTCATCCCAGAGGTAATAAATACGTAAACACCGACGTGGATCGCGAGTATTGCCACCATTCTTGATATGCCATTCGACGGGTGTCTTGCGCCCACTCCAGTCGAAATCGAAACTGTCAGCTCCACAACGGTCGTTGTGAATTCCTTCAGCGATAGGTTTTCGGAGGTCACTGCTGGCACCTTCAATGCGTGAGTCTCGGTACTCATTGGCTAACCAGAGTAAGCAACGTGCAGCAGCTTGCACATCGTCAAAGTTCGCCGACTTGATTTCCTTGCGTGACCGTCCTGACAACGTAACACGGCCGCTGAGGTTCCTGTCGCACCAGTCGGCGAACTCATCCCAGCTTTCAGGAAGAGAAATGCCAGCATCCGGCTCGTCGCCGCGGACTTTGATTTGATTTTGTAGCTGCTGAATTCGGAATCTTGCACTACGAAGCTGTTGTTCCAGACTCTGTGCGTGTTCTTCAATGGATTTGTGCTCGTCGGAGAGCCATTGTTGAGTTTCGGTGGAACGCCGCAGATCGTCCTTTAATGCGTCGATTTGTGCCTGGGCCGTTTGCAATTGTTCAGTATCTGCTGATCCAGCTTGCCGCAACCTATTTCGTTCGATATCTAAGCTTGCATCACGCACTGCAGAGAATGCCAATACGTCTGCACCAAGCTTTAAACGGCGCAGACTTTCATTGGCGGCAAGCCAGCGAAGTATTGAGCGTGCCGAGTGGCGTTGTCGTTCATCATCCGCAGAATCAATGAAAATCAAGCGGTGTGCATAAGGGTTTGAGTCATAGGAGAACTCAGGTAAGTATGCACGGACAGCTCCGTTGTACACGGAGAGCGGTCTGCCGAAGTTTTGTGTCAGTACCCAAGTGAGGGATGCAGGAACTACTACTACCTTGGCGATGCCTAGAGCTGCCTTCGCTAACTGTCTAGCATCTATCCGTGGTGATGCTTCGCCTTCACTCGTTGAACATACGAGATATGGCATGGAGCGTGTAGGACTGAGGAGTGCTTCCGCTAGGCTATCTGCCTCATTTTTGGAGGTTATATTCCAAGGGGTTCCAGAGACTATCTGACCGTCTTGTTGAAGACCACATGTTTTGACGATTTGCCGTACCAAGCCAGGAACCGCAGGCTCAATTGGTAGATGAAATTCCGGCGTGCTAACGAGCAGGCGCAGGCTGAAGAGTACGTCGTTACTGCCAGAGGCGTAACCAATTGCTGCTTCAGTCGTCCAAGTACGTTGTGCAACGTTGGTGTCTGGACGATCGACTCGTAGTGCCCACAGAGCCAACTCATCATCCACAAAGCCCGTGCCGATGCATGTGCGTCCGCCTCGCAAATGGTCAAAGGACTTTCCTTCTGACGCCACTGCTGGTAGCTGATCTCCAATTTGCTGGGCCGCCCATTTCAAAACTTCCTGTCGTGCAGCTTGTGCTGTGGCCGTTGGGTTTGAGCCTGCCAGTTGGCCAGCAATTCTCAGGAGCTCGCGCTCACGAACGCGGGTACTGTCGGGTGCCGGGCCACGATTTTTACTGAACTTGATATGGTTAGTGAGATTCATTGCTGCGTGGTGAGTGAAGTCAGCCTATATTGCACTGCGCTTCGCATTATGCACGCTCTATGACCTCCAGGTCGATCAGCGTCACGCCTTCGGTGACCTGGTCGCCGACCGCGTAGAACACTTCCTTGACCACGCCGTCGTGGGGCGCATCGATGGTGTGCTCCATCTTCATGGCCTCCATGACGATCAGGGGCGTGCCGCGCGTCACGGCGTCGCCCGCCGCCACCGCGACCGACAGGATCTTGCCCGGCATCGGGGCGGTCAGCCCGGCGGCCGCGGCGTCGGCGGACGCGGCCGCCAGGGCGCGC
>CBFGXR010000270.1:0-3347 GCA_965652675.1 uncultured Castellaniella sp. | reverse complement strand
CGCCGCGCCGCGGGTCCACGCCCAGGCCCTGCAGGCCGCCCATGATGTGGTCGAAGGCCGGCTCGCCGGGGCGGGCGACCTCCGTCAGGCGGCTGTGGTGCAGCGTGGCGCGGTTGTCCCAGATCGTGGTGGTGATCGAGGTCCCGAAGGCGCCGCAGACCAGGCGGAAGAAGTTCGACAGGCCGGCGGCGGCGGGGATCCGGTCGGGACTCAGCCCCGACAGGGAAATCGTCGTCAACGGGATGAAGAACGTCGCCATGGCCGCCCCCTGGATGAAGGTGGGCAGCATCACGGCATACAGGTCCACGCTGGTGTTGAACTGGGCGCGCATGTAGCTGATCAGGGCGAAGATCAGGAAGGCGATGGTGGCGATCGGGCGTGGGTCGTGGCGGGCCAGCAGCTTGCCCACCACCGGCGACAGGATGATGGCCAGGACGCCCACCGGGGCCGAGGCCACGCCCGCCCAGGTGGCGGTGTAGCCCATGGTGTTCTGCAGCCACAGGGGCAGCAGCACGACGGTGCCGAAGAACACGCCGTAGGCGACCGACAGGGCGATGGTGCCGGAGGTGAAGTTGCGCTGCGCGAACAGGGTCAGGTCCACCACCGGATGCGCGGCGGTCAGTTCCCAGATCACGAAATAGACGAAGGCCACGACCGTGACCACGGCCAGCACGCAGATCAGCGGGCTGGCGAACCATTCCAGTTCCTTGCCCTTGTCCAGGATCAGCTGCAGGGCACCCACCCAGACGACCAGCAGGAACAGGCCCATGCGGTCGATGGGCAGGTGGACGCGGCGCGAGTCCCGCGACTTGTAGACCTGCCACGAGGCCCAGCCGGCGAGCAGGCCGACCGGCACGTTGATGTAGAAGATCCAGGACCAGGAGTAGTTGTCCGAGATCCAGCCGCCCAGCAGCGGTCCGGCGATCGGGCCGACCAGGATGGTCATGGACCAGAGCGCCAGGGCCATGCCCGCCTTGGCCCTGGGATAGCTGGCCAGCATCAGGGATTGCGACAGGGGGATCATCGGCCCGGCCACGGCGCCCTGCAGCACGCGGAAGAACACCAGCGATTCCAGCGACCAGGCGAAGCCGCACAGCCAGGAACTGAGGACGAACAGCAGCACCGACAGCACGAACAGGCGCACCTGGCCGAAGCGCTGCGTCAGCCAGCCGGTCAGCGGCACGGTGATGGCGTTGGCCACGGCGAACGAGGTGATCACCCAGGTGCCCTGGGTGGCGCTGACCCCCAGGTCGCCGGCGATGGTGGGGATGGAGACGTTGGCGATCGACGAGTCCAGCACGTTCATGAACACGGCGGCCGACAGGGCGATGGTGCCGAAGGCGCGGGCGCTGCCTTCCAGGGGCGGATAGCCCCCGGCGGGCGGCTGGGCCGGGGCGGCGGGCGCGTCGCCCGGCCCCTTGCCGGCTTCGTCTTCCAGAGTGGCGGGCGTGGTGCTCATGAGCCGATGTTGTCCTGGATGATCTGGCGGATGCGGGCGTCGACCTCGGCCGGGTCATGGTCGTAGACGGGCGTGCTCAGGGCGGGTTCGGCCGCCTGGCCGCCCTTGCCTTGCTTGTCCTCGTCCGCCTGTTCGGGTGCGGAGGACAGGTCGACCTCGACCGTCATGGACAGGCCCACGCGCAGGGGATGTTCCTGGAGTTCCTTCGGATCCAGATGGATGCGCACGGGCACCCGCTGGATGACCTTGATCCAGTTGCCGCTGGCGTTCTGCGCCGGCAGCAGGGCGAAGGCGCTGCCGCTGCCGGCGGCGATGCCGGCGACCGTGCCGTGATAGGTGATCTTGCCGCCGTACAGGTCGGACGTCAGCGTGGCCTTCTGGCCGGGCCGCATGGCGTCGAGCTGGTTTTCCTTGAAGTTGGCTTCCACCCACAGGCTGTCCAGCGGCACGATGGTCATCAGCGGCGAGCCCGGCTGGATGCGTTGCCCCAGCTGGACGGAGCGCTGGGCGACCATGCCGTTCACCGGGGCCAGGACGCGGGTGCGCACGCCGGCCAGCCAGGCCTGGCGCACCTGGTCGGCGGCCTGCAGCACGTCGGGATGGGTGGCGACGGTGCTGCCCCGGGTCAGGGCCTGGTTGGTGGCCAGCTTGGCGCGCGAGGCGGCCAGGCCGGCGCGGGCCTGGGCCAGGCCGGCTTCGGCGGATTTCACGGCGACCTGGGCATGCAGCAGTTCTTCGCCGCTGACGCCGCCGGTGCCGCGCAGCGCGTTGCGCCGCTGCAGGTCGTTGCGCGCCTTGCTGAGCAGGGTCTCGGCCTGGGCGACGTTGGCTTCGCCCACGGCGACGTCGGCCGCCAGGGCGTCGTTCTGCACGAACAGGGTCTGGGTGTGGCGCACGGTCTGGGCCAGGGCGGCCTCGGCCTGGGCCAGGGCGATGTCCGTGTCGCTGCCGTCCAGGCTCACCAGGCGGGCGCCCTGGGCGACGGTCTGGGTTTCCTCGGCGCCGATGGCGACCACGGTGCCGGGGATCTGGGCGCTGATCTGCACCAGATTGCCGTGGACGTAGGCGTCGTCCGTGGATTCGTAATGGGCGGCGAAGAGCAGCCACCACGCGCCGTAGAGCAGGGCGGCCAGGATGAAGATGCCGGTGGCCCAGAGCATCAGGCGGGTGCGGGCGGGGGAGGTGCTGGGGCTGGATGCTGTCATGATGCGATCGAAGGAAAGTTCACTGTGGGTTCGGGTGGGCGGCGGCGCTCGGCGCGTCGTCGCCCTGGACGTAGCCGCCGCCCAGGGCGGTCGCCAGCTGCACGTCCAGAATGTAGGCGCGGGCATGCAGGTCGGTGGTCTGCACGGTCTGCTTCAGGGCCTCGCTCTGCGCCAGCAGCACCTGGACGAAGTCGCCCAGGCCGGCCTTGTAGCGGCTCAGGGCCACGTCGTAGGCCGAGGTGATGGCCTTCATGCTGGCTTCCTGATGCCGGATCTGCTCGTGCAGCGACTGGATGGAGTCGCGGGCGTCGGCCACTTCGCGCAGGGCGCCCAGGACGGTTTCGTTGTATTGGGCGATGGCCTCGTCGCGTTCGGCGCGGCGGCCTTCCAGCCGGGCGTTCAGGCCGCCGGCATTGAAGATCGGCAGGGTGATGACGGGGCCGGCGCCGTAGTTCTCGCTGCTGCCGCGGACCAGCTTGTCCAGGCCCAGCGACAGGTAGCCGAAGGTCGCCGACAGGTCGATGTTGGGCAGGAAGTCGGCCTTGGCGGCGGAGACTTCGGCGCCGGCCGCCTCGGCCTGCAGGCGGGCGGCCGTGATGTCGGCGCGCCGGCCCAGCAGGGCCATGGGCAGATGGCCCGGGGCGTCCGGCGGCAGCGTGGCGCCCGGACGCGCCGCCAGGGCC
>CBFGXR010000269.1:0-3361 GCA_965652675.1 uncultured Castellaniella sp. | reverse complement strand
CGCGAAGCCGGCCAGATCGTATTCGCCGTCCGGATACATGCCGGGCATTTCGGCGGTTTCGCCGCCGATCAGGGCGCAGCCGGCCAGTTCGCAGCCGCGCGCGATGCCGCCCACGACGCGGGCCGCCGTGTCCACGGACAGCTTGCCGCAGGCGAAATAATCCAGGAAATACAGGGGTTCGGCGCCCTGGACCAGGATGTCGTTGACGCTCATGGCGACCAGGTCGATACCGACCGTGTCGTGGCGCTGCCATTCGAAGGCCAGGCGCAGCTTGGTGCCCACGCCGTCGGTGCCGGACACCAGCACCGGCTCGCGCAGGTGGCGCGGGATTTCGAACAGGGCGCCGAAGCCGCCGATCCCCGCCATCACGCCGGGCCGCATGGTGCGGGCGGCCAGGGGCTTGATGCGATCGACCAGCGCGTCGCCGGCATCGATGTCGACCCCGGCATCGCGGTAGGTCATGGAGGGAGAAGAGCCTTGTGTCATGAGAAAAACCGCCGAATGTGCAAGAATTGCAAGTTTGGATATTCGCCTGATTTTACGATGAAGTGCCATTGCGTATGACACAGCAGCTGTTGCTCGACATCCTGCCGGGAACGATGCCGTCGCTGGACGGCTTCGTGGCCGGCGCGAACCAGGCCGCGCTGGAGGCCGTGCGGGGGCTCGAACCCGGTCGCGCCGTGTACCTGTGGGGCGGCATCGGCTCGGGGCGCAGCCACCTGCTGCGCGCCCGCGCGCAGGGCGCCGGCTGCCATTATCTGGACGCGCGATCGCCCGCGCAGCGGCTGCACGCCCTGGCCACCGACGAGGACCAGACCCTGTCCCTGGTGGCGGTGGACGACGTCGCCGACCTGAACCCCGCCGCCCAGGCGGCGCTGTTCGCCCTGTTCAACCGCTGGCGCACCGCCGCCGGCACGCCGGGCGCCTTCGCCCTGCTGACGGCCGGCGACCGCGCCCCCCTGACCATGCCCCTGCGCGAAGACCTGCGCACCCGCCTGGGCTGGGACCTGGTCTACCGCCTGGAACAGCTGTCCGACGAGGACCGCGCCCAGGCCCTGCGCGACCGCGCCCGGCAGCGCGGGCTGCAGCTGTCCGACGAGGTCCTGCACTGGATCCTGACCCGCTGCGAACGCGACATGGATCGCCTGACCGCGCTGATCGACAGCCTGGACCAGTATTCCCTGGCCCGCCACCGCCCCATCACCCTGCCCCTGTTGAAAGACCTGCTGGCCGACGCGCCGGCCGCCCCGAGGAACCCATGACGCCGCCCACCCACCTGGCCCTGTTCGACCTGGATCACACCCTGCTGCCCTTCGACAGCGACTACCAGTGGGCCGAATTCCTGGCGCGCACCGGCCGCGCCGGCGACCCGGAAGCAGCCCGCCGCCGCAACGACGACCTGATGCGCCGCTACAACGAGGGCACCCTGTCCGCCGAAGAGGCCGCCGACTTCATGCTGGGCCTGCTGCGCCTGGGCCGGCCCGACGAACTCGAGCGCTGGCACCTGGACTACATGGCCGAAGTCGTCGAGCCGGGCATCCTGCCGGCCGCGCGCGCGCTGGTGGCGGAACACCAGGACCGCGGCGGACTGTGCGCCATCGTCACGGCCACCAACGCCTTCGTCACCGCCCCCATCGCCCGGGCGCTGGGCTTCGATCATCTGATCGCGACCATTCCGCAGCGCGACGCGCAAGGCGGCTACACCGGCCGCATCGAAGGCACGCCCAGCTTCAAGGCGGGCAAGGTCCTGCGCGTGCGCCAATGGCTCCGGGACCAGGGCCGGCAACTGGAAGACTTCGGCGAATCCTGGTTCTACAGCGACTCCATGAACGACCTGCCCCTGCTGGAGGCCGTGACCCATCCGGTGGCCACCAATCCCAGTCCGGCGCTGCGCGAAACCGCCGCCGGCCGGGGCTGGCGCGTCCTGGACCTGTTCGGCGCCCTGCGGGACGCGAAATCCTGAGCGGGGACAGCGGCGATACAAAGCCTTAAAATACGCGCCATGCTCAAGCAGACCATCAAGAATTTCGTCTCGCGCCTGTTCGCGACCCCGCCCAGCGGCCCGGTGCGCCTGTCGCGCGACAAGCACGGCATCGACCGGCGCCTGGTGTCGAGACACGCCATCAAAGTCTGCGAAGTCCTGAATCAGCACGGTTTCGACGCCTACATCGTAGGCGGCGCGGTGCGCGACCTGATCGTCGGCCTGGAACCCAAGGACTTCGACGTCGCCACCAACGCCACGCCCAACCAGATCCGGCCGCTGTTCCGGCGCGCCCCCATCATCGGCCGGCGCTTCCAGCTGGTGCACGTGGTGTTCGGCCAGGAAATCATCGAAACGTCCACCTTCCGCGCGCCGTCCACCGGCAACCAGGAAACCGACGAGCACGGCCGCATCCTGCGCGACAACGAATTCGGCACCCACGAAGAAGACGCCGTGCGGCGCGACTTCACCATCAACGCCCTGTACTACGATCCCCTGCAGGAAGAAGTCATCGACTTCCACCAGGGCGTGGCGGATCTGAAGAACCGCGTGGTGCGCATGATCGGCGACCCGGAAACGCGCTTTCGCGAAGACCCGGTGCGCATGCTGCGGGCGCTGCGCTTCCAGGCCAAGCTGGGCGCGCGCATCGATCCGGCCACCGAAGCCCCGATCAGCCGGCTGGCGCCGCTCATCGAACACGTCCCGGCCTCGCGCCTGTTCGACGAAACGCTGAAACTGCTGACCTGCGGCCACGCCATGGACTGCCTGCGCGAACTGCGCCGCTCGGGCCTGACGAAAAGCCTGATCCCCCTGATCGACCGCATCTTCGAGGAAGACGGCGGCGAGGCCTTCGTGGAAATCGCCCTGTCGCGCACCGACGCCCGGGTGCGCTCGGGCAAGCCCGTCAGCCCCAGCTTCCTGTTCGCCGCCCTGCTGTGGCGGCTGGTGCAGAAGCGCTGGGCCGCCCTGGTCGCCCAGGGCATGCAGCGCAACGAGGCCCTGATCCACGCCGCCGACTCGGTGATAGAGGCCCAGATGGACAAGCTCGCCATCCAGCGCCGCCACCAGGCCGACATGCGCGAGATCTGGCTGATGCAGGCCCGCTTCGAACGCGCCACGGTGCGCTCGATCTGGCGCATGATGGAACAGCCGCGCTTCCGCGCCTCCGTGGACTTCCTGCAGTTGCGGGCCGAAGCCCGCGAGGTCGACAGCGTCCTGGCCCATTGGTGGATGGACCTGTCCGACAGCAACGAGGACCGCCGCTCGCAGATGATCGACGCCTGGCAGGCCGGCCATGCCGGCGCCCGCCGCACCGGGTCCGGCACGACCCGCAAGCGCCGCCGCCGGCGCAGTCCCGCCGCGGACGCCGGCGCCCAACCC
>CBFGXR010000268.1:0-3390 GCA_965652675.1 uncultured Castellaniella sp. | reverse complement strand
CCCGTTCCTGTCGTTCACGGCCGAGGAAGCCTGGAAGGTCTTCGGCGCAGGCGACAGCATCTTCCTGGAAACGTTCACCACCCTGCCCGAGGGCGACGAGGCGCTGCGGGCCAAATGGACGCGCATCCGCGAAATCCGCGACCAGGTCAACAAGGACATCGAGGCCGTGCGCGCCGAAGGCAAGGTCGGCGCCTCGCTGCAGGCCGAAGTGACCGTCACGGCCCAGGCCGAGGATCTGGCCCTGCTGCAATCGCTGGAGGACGACCTGAAGTTCGTCTTCATCACCTCGGCGGCCCGGGCCGTGGCGGGCGACGGCGACCTGGGGGTCGAGGTGCGGGCCACGACGCACGAAAAATGCGGCCGCTGCTGGCATCACCGCGCCGACGTCGGCCACGACCCGGCGCACCCGGAACTGTGCGGCCGCTGCGTGGACAATCTGTACGGCGATGGCGAAGCCCGCGTCCATGCCTGATCCGGCCGCACGCCCGCCCGACGCGCCGGCCGCACCGCGCGCGGCACGCTGGCGGCCGCTCGCCGGCTGGCTGGCCTGGGCGGCGGTCGTGGTGCTGCTGGACCAGGCGACCAAGGCCTGGATCTCGGGTTCGCTGGGCTACGGACAGCGCATCCCCGTGCTGCCGCCCGTCTTCGACCTGACCCTGCTGCACAACACCGGCGCGGCCTTCAGCTTCCTGGCCGAAGGCGGCGGCGCGCAGCGCTGGCTGTTCACCGGCATCGCGGCCGCCGCCGCCGTCCTGATCCTGCGCTGGCTCTACACCCACGCGACGGAGCGCCTGCTGTGCGCGGCCCTGGCGAGCATCCTGGGCGGCGCCCTGGGCAACGCCATCGACCGCCTGCAGCACGGCCACGTCGTGGATTTCCTGCTGTTCCACTGGCGCGACTGGTACTTCCCGGCCTTCAACCTGGCCGACGTGGCCATCACCTGCGGGGCCGCGCTCCTGATCCTGGACGAAATCCTGCGCGCCCGCCGCGCGCGCCCTTCCTGAAGGAGGCTCCCATGGACCTGTCGGGCAAACGCATCATCCTGGGGCTGACGGGCGGCATCGCCTGCTACAAATCGGCCGAACTGCTGCGCCGGATGCAGGACGAAGGCGCCACGGTGGACGTGGTGATGACCGAGGCCGCCACCCGCTTCATCACGCCGGCCACGATGCAGGCCCTGTCGGGGCGCCCCGTCTGGGTGGACGCCTGGGATGCCCGCATGGACAACCGCATGGCGCACATCAACCTGACGCGCGGCGCCGACGCGGTCCTGGTGGCGCCGGCCAGCACCGATTTCCTGGCCCGCGCCGCCCATGGCCTGGCCGACGACCTGCTGACCACCCTGTGCGTGGCGCGCGGCGCCGTGCCGCTGCTGGCCGCGCCGGCCATGAACCATGAAATGTGGACCCATCCGGCCACGCAACGCAATGCGGCGCAGCTGCGCGCCGACGGCGTGACGCTGATCGGCCCCGACGCCGGCCCGCAGGCCTGCGGCGAGACCGGCTCGGGCCGCATGATGGAACCCGACCGGATCCTGCGCGCCCTGATCGCCTTCTTCCAGCCCAAGACGCTGGCGGGCCGCCGCGTGCTGCTCACGGCCGGCCCCACCAGCGAGACCATCGATCCGGTGCGGGTGCTGACGAACCGCTCGTCCGGCCGCATGGGCTACGCCCTGGCCCGGGCGGCGGCGGAAGCCGGGGCGGACGTCACCCTGGTGTCCGGTCCGACCGCGCTGCCCTGCCCGGACGGCGTCGAACGCATTGCCGTGCGCGGCGCCGCCGACATGCACGCCGCCGTGATGGCGCGCGCTGGCGAGGCCGACCTGTTCATCGCCGTCGCGGCCGTGGCCGACTGGGGCGTCGCCAACCCTTCGGACGTCAAGCTCAAGAAGCAGCCCGGCGGCCAGCCGCCGCGGCTGGACTTCGTCCAGAACCCCGACATCCTGGCCGAGGTCGCCGCCCTGCCCGGCGGCCCCTGGTGCGTGGGCTTCGCCGCCGAGACCGACCATCTGGCCGAACATGCCCAGGCCAAGCGCGCGCGCAAGGGCATCCCCGCCATCGTCGGCAATCTGGCCCAGGATGCCATGGACGCGGAAGACACCGAACTGGTGATCTTCGACGACGCCGGCGCCCACCCCCTGCCCCGCCAGCCCAAGCTGCTGGCCGCCCGCCAGCTGATCGCCTGGATCGCCGGGCGCCTGCCCGGCTGACGCCCCGATCCCGCGCGGGCGGGCGCGCCTCCGGGAACGCGCGCCCGCCTCTTTCACCATGGACCCTCATCACCATGCAACGACGACTCATCCAGGCCCGCATCGTCAACCCCCTGCTGGGCACGGACGCGATTCCCCTGCCCGACTACGCCACGGGCGGCTCCGCCGCCCTGGACCTGCGCGCCTGCCTGGACGCGCCGCTGACGCTGGCGCCCGGCGCGCGCCTGCCGGTGCCCACCGGCCTGGCCCTGAACATGATGGACCCCGGGCTGGTGGCGATCGTGGCCTCGCGCTCGGGCCTGTCGTTGAAGCACGGCATCCGCGTCGCCCAGGGCATCGGCGTCATCGACGCCGACTATCACGGTGAAATCAAGGTCCTGCTGGCCAACGACAGCGACGCGCCCTACGACATCCAGCCGGGCGAGCGCATCGCCCAACTGCTGTTCCAACCGGTCGTGCAGGTCGGACTGCACGTGGTCGAGGCCTTCGACACGGTCACCGAACGCGGCGAAGGCGGCTTCGGCAGCACCGGCCGCCATTGAATCCCGGAGCGCGCATCCGGATATTCCGCGTCGAATGTCCGGATGCCGTTCTGAGCCGATTTTAAGATCAGGGTTTATACCAATACACAACCAGATAAATTCCTCTCGAATCAGATCTGGAGCCCGATCCGAAACCTGGCCGTTGAATCCTGCATCCGGCCATGCGCCATCTGGAAATCTCCGTGGATGGCCAACAAACCCTTTTGTTTTCAATGGACTGCAGTCGGCGTTCCGATGTTTTTCCATCGCTGGCCACTCAGGGTTTGTCCTAGTTTTTATAAAAAATATTATCAATATATTATGTAGCCGGTCCAAAATGACTGAATCCGCCTGAATCTCCAAAGATGTTCATCTAGGCGATATCCCTGGTTGCACTCGCGGATTTCAGATGGTTATACTTCGCCCGTCTTTCAGGTTGCTCCTTTTCTCTCCAGTCAAGGTTTACCTGATTGGCGGGGTTAACCAGAACTCCTCGCGCGGTCCTGCCGGCCCCTCCGGCGGCATGACCCGGGAGGCCCAGGCCTTCTTTCCACCGAGACAAGGGAATCCCCCGGAAAGAGGCCGATTGCATCGCACGCGCTCTACCCGACCCATCACGCGATTGGATCCGTCACAAAGGAGAATCCAGACATGAGCAGG
>CBFGXR010000267.1:0-3399 GCA_965652675.1 uncultured Castellaniella sp. | reverse complement strand
GCCACCGTCACCTGCGCCGAGCGCCCCTCTTCCCGCGCCAGCCGCAGCACATCGGCCAGGCGGCACCAGACGTCCACGGATACGGACACTTCCCGGCCCTGCTCGATCCAGGTGTACCAGGTGGTGCTGATGCCGCACAGCTGGACGATTTCCTCGCGCCGCAGGCCCGGCGTGCGGCGCCGCACGCCGGGCGGCAGGCCGTGATCCGCCGGCGTGACGCGCGCCCGGGCGCTGCGCAGGAAAGCGCCCAGCGCCTGGCGGCGGGCGGCGTCATCGCGCGGCATGACCGGCTCCGGAATCGGCGCGGCGCATGGTCCGTCTCAGCGCAGCACGCTGGCCAGGGTGCGGCGCACGTCTTCCTCGTCGCGGCCCGTGCGGCGGACGTAGTCGGCCACCTGGTCGGCGCCGATGTTGCCGACGTTGAAATACTGGGACCGCGGATGGCTGAGATAGAAGCCACACACGCTGGAGGCCGGCATCATGGCGAAGCCTTCCGTCAGCTGCATGCCGATCTCGCCGCAGTCCAGCAGATCGAACATGGCCCGCTTGACGATGTGCTCCGGGCAGGCCGGGTAGCCGGGCGCGGGACGGATGCCCTGGTATTTTTCGGCGATGATGGCCTCGTTGGACAGGGATTCGTCGGGCACGTAGCCCCACAGGTCGCGGCGCACCCGGGCGTGCAGGGTCTCGGCGAAGCCCTCGGCCAGCCGGTCGGCCAGGGCCTTGAGCATGATCACGGAATAATCGTCGCCGGCGTCCTGGAACTGCTTTTCGTGTTTCTCGATGCCGATGCCGCCCGTGACCGCGAACATCCCGATGTAGTCGGTCACGCCCGAATCCCGGGGCGCGATGTAGTCGGCCAGGCACTTGTTGTCCACCCCGTCGCGCTTGGCCGTCTGCTGGCGCACGCCGCGCCAGGTCAGCAGGACCTCGCTGCGGGTCTCGTCGCGGTAGATCTCGATGTCGTCGCCGTTGACGCTGTTGGCCGGGTAGAAGGCGACGATGCCATTGGCCGTCAGCCAGCGGCCTTCGACGATGCGCTTCATCATCGCCTGGCCTTCGGCGTAGAGCTTGGTGGCCTCCTCGCCCACGACCTCGTCGGTCAGGATGGCCGGGAACTGCGCCATCAGCCCCCACGACTGGAAGAACGGCGTCCAGTCCAGGAAGTTCAGGATTTCATGCAGGTCGTAGTGCTTGAAGGTGCGCCGGCCGATGAACTTGGGCCGGGGCGGCGTGTAGTTCGACCAGTCGATCGCCGGCCTGGCCGCGCGCGCCTGCTCGATGCTCAGCATCGGCACGGCCTGGCGGTTGGCGTGGCGTTCGCGCACCAGCGTGTATTCGTCGGCGACGTCCTTCAGGTAGGTCCCGACCTGGTCCGACATCAGGCTGGTGGCCACCCCCACGGAACGGCTGGCGTCGGGCACGTAGATCACCGGCCCTTCGTAGTTGGGCGCGATCTTCACGGCGGTGTGCACCTTGCTGGTGGTGGCGCCGCCCACCAGCAGCGGGACGTTGCGCTCGCGGAAATACGGGTCGCGCTGCATTTCCGACGCCACGTAGGCCATTTCTTCCAGGCTGGGCGTGATCAGGCCCGACAGGCCCACCATGTCGGCGCCGATTTCCTTGGCCTTGTCGAGAATCTTGGCGCAGGGCACCATCACGCCCATGTTCTCGACCTCGAAGTTGTTGCATTGCAAGACCACCGTGACGATGTTCTTGCCGATGTCGTGCACGTCGCCCTTGACCGTGGCGATGACCATCTTGCCCTTGGAACGCACGTCGCCGCCGGCCTCGGCCAGCAGCCGTTTTTCCTCCTCGATGAAGGGCAGCAGATGCGCGACGGCCTGCTTCATCACGCGCGCGGACTTCACCACCTGGGGCAGGAACATCTTGCCCGCGCCGAACAGGTCGCCCACCACGTTCATGCCGTCCATCAACGGCCCTTCGATGACTTCGATGGTGCGCCCGCCGGCCGCGTCGATCTCCTGGCGCACTTCCTCGGTGTCCTCGACGATGAAGGTGGTGATGCCATGCACCAGCGAGTGCGTCAGGCGCTCGCGGACCGTGCCCTGGCGCCAGGCGAGGTCTTCTTCCTTCTTCGCGCCCGAGCCCTTGATGGTTTCCGCCAGTTCCACCAGCCGCTCGGTGGACGTGCGCTCGTCGGCCGGGTCGGTCCTGCCGACCGGGTCGGGCCGGTCCAGCACGACGTCCTCGACCAGATCGCGGACCTGCTTGTCCAGGTCGGAATACACGCCCAGCTGGCCGGCGTTGACGATGCCCATGGTCAGGCCGCATTGCACGGCGTAATACAGGAACACCGCGTGGATGGCCTCGCGCATGGCTTCGTTGCCGCGGAAGGAAAAGCTGACGTTGGATATCCCGCCCGATACCCGGGCATGCGGCAGGTTTTCCGTGATCCAGCGGGTGCCGTCGATGAAGTCCATCGCATAGTGATTGTGCTCGTCGAGCCCGGTCGCGATGGCGAACACATTGGGATCGAAGATGATGTCCTCGGGCGGGAAACCCACCTGGTTCACCAGGATGTCGTAGGCCCGGGCGCAGATGTCGATGCGGCGCTGCAGGGTGTCGGCCTGGCCCTCGGTGTCGAAGGCCATGACCACCACCGCCGCGCCGTACTTGCGGCACAGCCTGGCGTGCTCAATGAAGGGGCCTTCGCCTTCCTTCATGGAGATCGAATTGACCACGCACTTGCCCTGCACGCAGCGCAGGCCGGCCTCGATCACCGGCCATTTGGAACTGTCGATCATCACCGGCACGCGCGAGATGTCCGGCTCGGACGCCAGCAGGTTCAGGAAGCGCGGCATGATGGCCAGGGCGTCGAGCATGCCCTCGTCCATGTTCACGTCGATGATCTGGGCGCCGTTTTCCACTTGCTGGCGGGCCACGGACAGGGCCTCGTCGAATTTTTCCTCGCGGATCAGGCGCAGGAACATCTTGCTGCCGGTGACGTTGGTGCGCTCGCCCACGTTGATGAACAACGTCTCGCGGTCGAAGTTCAGCGGCTCCAGGCCCGACAGGCGGGTCCTGACCGGGATGACGGGCGGCTGGCGATGCGGCAGGGCGCGCACCTTGCGGGCGATTTCGCGGATGTGATCCGGCGTGGTGCCGCAGCAGCCGCCCACCACGTTCACCAGGCCGGCCTGGGCGAATTCCTCCAGCAGGCCGGAGGTGTCCGAGGGCGTCTCGTCGAAGCCGGTCTCGGCCATCGGATTGGGCAGACCGGCGTTGGGATAGACGCAGACGTAGGTGTCGCAGAGCTTGGACAGTTCGGCCACGTAGGGGCGCATCAGCGCCGCGCCCAGCGCGCAGTTCAGGCCGATGGTGACGGGGCGCGCATGGCGCACGGAATTCCAGAAGGCCTCGACCGTCTGGCCCGAC
>CBFGXR010000266.1:0-3404 GCA_965652675.1 uncultured Castellaniella sp. | reverse complement strand
CAGCCAGGTGGCTGGACGGACGACGGACGATTTCATGCGCTGCGGCGCCGCGTATCGGGCAGGAAGAAGGCTGCCAGCCCCAGCAGCGGCAGGAAGGCGCACAGATGGTAGACGAAGGTGATGCTGGTGGCGTCGGCCAGCCGGCCCAGCGCGGCGGCGCCGATCCCGCCCATGCCGAAGGCCACGCCGAAGAACAGGCCCGAGACCGTGCCGGTCTTGCCGGGGATGAGTTCCTGGGCGTAGACGATGATGGCCGGGAAGGCCGAGGCGATCATGACCCCGGCGCAGAACACCAGGATCAGGGTCCAGTGCAGGTTGACGTAGGGCAGGGCCAGGGAGAACGGCGCGGTGCCCAGGATCGAGCCCCAGATGACGCGCTTGCGGCCGATGCGGTCGCCGATGGGACCGCCGATCAGCGTGCCGGTGGCCACGCCGGCCAGGAACACGAACAGGGCGTATTGCGCCTGCTGGATGCCCAGGCCGAAGCGGTCGATCAGGAAGAAGGTGAAATAGCTGTTGAGGCTGGCCAGGTAGAAGTATTTGCTGAAGATGAGCAGCAGCAGGATGGCGACGGCCGCGCGCACCTGGCGCGTGGACAGGCCATTGTCGGTCTTGCGCAGGGATGCGCGGCCGCGTACGCCCGACAGATTGGCGGCATACCAGCGGCTGACGCCGCACAGGACGCAGATGCCGGCCAGGGCGGCCAGGGACACCCAGGCGACGCTTTCCTGGCCGTGGGGCACGATCAGCAGCGCGGCCAGCAGGGGACCGATCGAGGAGCCGATGTTGCCGCCCACCTGGAAGATCGATTGGGCCAGGCCGTGCTGGCCGGCCGAGGCCATGCGCGCCACCCGCGAGGATTCGGGGTGGAAGACCGCGGAGCCGGCGCCCACCAGGGTGGCCGCCAGGACCACCAGCGTGAAGCTCGAGGCCTGGGACAGCAGCAGCAGGCCGCAGAAGGTGGAGCCCATGCCGATCGGCAGGGAGTAGGGCCTGGGCCGGCGATCGGTGTAGCGGCCGATCACCGGCTGCAGCAGCGAGGACGAAAACTGGTAGGCCAGGGTGATGATGCCGACCTGGGTGAAGTTGAGATCGAAGCGGCCCTGCAGCACCGGGTAGATCGCCAGCAGCACCGACTGCATCATGTCGTTGAGCAGGTGGGTCAGGCTGATGGCGCCCAGGACCGGGAAGGCGACGCCGGGTTCGGACTGGGGCGCGGCGGATGGCGCCGTGGCGAGAGTGTCTTTCATGATGGGGAGGACGATGGCATCCGGTGGATTGTACGCCGGTCGGCGATATGCGCCGGACGTGATGAACGTCATGCCGCGCGCCGTATCCACCCTGGTTGTTCCCGCAGTACGATCGCGGCTCGGAGTCCATTCATTTTATTTCAGGCTTCCTCCATGTCCTTGCGGGTTCGTGATTCCTTCGGCGCGGCGGTCGCCCGCATGGTGCTGCGGGGAATCGGCCAGATCTATCTCCAGCCCGGCGCGCCGGCCGGCGCCGTGCTGCTGGCCGCCGTGGCCTGGCAGTCCTGGACGCTGGCGGGCGCCTGCCTGCTGGGCGCGCTGACCGGAACCGTGTGGGGCCTGTCCGCCGGCGACGCCGCTGGCAGCCGCGCGGGCCTGGACGGCTACAACGGCGCGTTGACCGGGCTGGGCGTCATGGCCGTGCTGCCGTCCGGGTCGCTCGCCTGGTCCCTGGTGGCGCCGCTGGCCTGTCTGGCGGCGTGGACGGCGCATGCCTGGCGCCGCCGCTGCGCCGTGCCGCCCTACACGGCGCCGTTCGTCCTCGTGACCTGGCTGCTGATGGCCGCGGCCGAAGGACTGGGACTGCCGCGCGCCGCGGCGGTCGCCGCCGTCGACCCCGGCTGGGGCGAAACGGCCCAAGGCCTGCTGCGCGGGATCGGCCAGGTGATGTTCCTGGACGACCCCCGGGCGGGCGCCCTGTGTCTGCTGGGGCTGGCGCTGGGCGCGCCCCGGGCGGCGCTGTCCGCCGGCCTGGCGTCCGGCCTGTGCCTGCTGGTGGCCGGTCTGGCGGGCTTCCCGGCCGACGCGGCGCTGCTGGGTCTGTACGGTTTCAACGCCGTGCTGGCGGCCGAGGCGCTGCGGATGGTGTGCCCGGGCCGCTGGCTGTGGCCGTGCCTGGGCGCGCTGCTGAGCCTGGGCCTGATGCGCGGCTTCCAGTGGCTGGAGTTGCCGCCGTTGACGGCGCCGTTCCTGTTCGCGACCTGGACGGTGCGCGGGATCGCGCGGCGCCGGAGGCCTCAGGCGCGGATGGCTTGAGCGGTGGGCTCCCGGCCGGCGGGGGCCGGTCCGGGGGCCGGCCGGGCCTCCAGCGAGGCCAGGAAGCGCCAGACGAACAGCAGCGTGATCAGCAGCAGGCCCGGGTAGCCCAGTCCGGCGAGCAGGTAGGGGATGGTCGGATCGCCCTGGGCCACGGCGTCCAGGTTGAAGCTGAGCAGGCCCAGGGTGATGAAGGCGCCGAAGAGCCACATGCCCGCCAGCCACAGGCCGGCCTCCGTGCCGTGCAGCGTGCGGCGCCAGCGGCCCGGATCAGCCGGCCGGAAGACCGTTTGCGGCCGGGGCGCGGCGCGGGCGCGCAGCCCCAGGGTCAGCAGGTCGTAGATCAGCAGACCCGCGCCCGCCAGGAACACCAGGCCGAACACCGGCACCAGGACCTTGTAGAACTGCATGGCGGGGAAGACCTGGCCGCCGAACCAGCTCAGCCCCATGGCGCGGTACAGGAAGACCTGGATCGTGCCGCCGATCGCAAAGGCGAAGGCGATGCCCAGCATGCCGGCGAAGACCAGCCAGAAGGCGATCCGGCCCAGGCGCTGGTCGAAGTCCTTGACGCCGCGCAGCAGGGGGATGGCGTAGTAGGCCGCCGCGATGCCCAGCATGCCGAAGGTGCCGAACAGCGCCAGGTGGGCGTGGCTGGGCGTGACCCAGGTGCCGTGCGACCAGACGTTGGTCAGCGCGAAGGTCATGGTGAAGCCCAGGATGCCCGCTCCGACCTGTTCCAGCACCACCGAGCCCAGGATGAAATAGAAAGCCGGAGCGTTTTCCAGCGGACGGCGGTCCTGGTGGGCGTCCAGGTAGATGTGCCAGAAGCAGAACACCAGGGGCAGCGGTTCCAGGGCGCTGAACAGCGAGCCCCAGAACTGCCAGAATTCCGGCGTGCCGATCCAGAAATAGTGGTGGGCGTTGCCGATCAGGCCCGACAGCCAGACCATCGCGACCCCCCAGAACACGGCGTAGCCCACCGCCTTGACGTCGGCCTTGAACATCAGCACCAGCAGAAAGCCGACCAGGCTGATGTGGATGACTTCCCAGACGCCCTCGACCCAGTAGTGCACCACGTACCAGCGGAAGTATTCCTGCAGGTCCAGGCGTTCGACGAAG
>CBFGXR010000265.1:0-3409 GCA_965652675.1 uncultured Castellaniella sp. | reverse complement strand
GGTGTCGGCGCAGCGGATCAGTTCGTCCGGATCGCGGGCATGCCCCGGGTGCGCGGCCAGGCCGAAGCTGCAGCTGATGCGGATCTGCAGTTCGTTCAGGGCGAACGGATCGCGCAGCGCGGCCAGCAGGACACGCACCTGCTCCTGGGCCAGGTCCTCGTCCCCCGTGTCCAGCAGGAAGGCGAATTCGTCGCTGCCCAGGCGGGCCAGCACGCACGCCGGGCCCAGCAGCCCCTGGAGCCGCTGGGCGACCGCCTGGAGCAGCCGGTCGCCCGCGTCGTGCCCCAGCGCCTCGTTGACTTCCTTGAAGCCGTCCAGATTGGACATCACCAGGGTCCAGGGCGCCTCGGGCGCCTGCGCCGACCGCGCCTGGAGGCGCCGCAGGATGTCGCCCCGGTTCAGCAGCCCCGTCAGGGGATCGTGGGCGGCCTGATAGGCCAGCGCCCGCTGCTGCGCCCGACGCTCGCTGATGTCCAGGAAGGTCACCAGGCAGAATTCCAGCCGGCCGTCCTGCCAGATCGGATAAGACCAGTATTCGGCGGGAAAGCAGGTGCCGTCGCGGCGCCACAGGACTTCGTCGTCCACGTGGATCCCCCGCCCCTCCTCCAGGGCCAGGTGCATGCGGCAATCCTCGAGAGGATAGGGGCGGCCGTCCTCGTGCTGATAATGGATCAGGCTGTGGAAATGCTGTCCCACCAGTTGATCAGGGTGGTCGTACCCCAGCAGGTGCGAACAGGCCTGGTTGGCGAAGATGCAGCAGCCCGTGGCATCCAGCCCGTAGATGGCTTCCGCCGTGACGTCCATCAGCTGGCTGATCAGGCGTTCGCGTTCCTGCAGCCCGCGGCTCAGCGTCTCGCGTTCGGTCAGGTCGCGGATGACCAGCACGTGGGCCATCTGGCCGGTGAACATCAGGGACAGGCTGCGCACCTCGACGGACAGGGGCTGGCCATCCCCGCGGCGATGACGTTCGTAGGAAAAGGCGGTGTCCGGCTGATGGTCGAGCACCTCGATGCGCAGGTCGTCGAGGGTCAGGCGCAGGAAATGGTCACGGTCGTAGCCGTAGCGGCGCATCGCCTCGTCGTTGACCGCCAGGAAGCGGCCGCTGTCCAGGCTCAGCACCATCATGGGGTTGGGGCTGCCCTCGAACAGCAGCCGGTAGCTCTGCTCGGACTGTGCGAGCGAACGCTGGTACGACTGCAGGGCGTCGGCCATGTCGTCGAACTGCTGGCCGATTTCCCGCAGGTCCCGCCCCTGCAGGCGGTCGGCCACGCGTCCGGCAAAATCCTGGGACGCCAGCCGCCGCACGGCCTCGCGCAGGTGCTCGAGACTGCGCCCGGCCGCCAGCTGCACCAGGTTCCAGGCCGCCAGCGCCGCCACGCACAGCAGCAATGCGATGATGATCGCTCCGACCCACAGGGCACGGCGCGCTTCGGCATAGAGCACCGATTCCGGCACTTCGTAGCGCACGGACAGTCCGTGCGGATCGCCCCGGGGTCCGGCCGTCATGGACAGCACGACCCATCGATGGCCGTCCGCATCCGCGTGCGCGCTGCGCACCAGCCCGGCGGATTCGACGGGATGCGGATCCAGCCGCTCGCCCAGATGGCCGGCGTCGCCCGGAATACGCTGCAGCACATGCCCTTCGCGGTCCAGGATCCACAGGCGCCCGCCGGGCAGCAGGTCGGGAATGGCCGCGCCGGCCCGCAGATAGCCCAGGTTCATGCCCCCGAAGACCACGCCGCTGTTGACGCCCGAATCCCCCGGCACACGCACCGCCAGGACCAGCGTGGGCAGATTGGACATCCGCCCGATGATGAAACCGCCCAGCGTGACCTCGGCCTGACCGATGGCCTTGCGGAAATAGCTCCGGTCGCCGAGATAGGCGCCGTTGGGGGCCGGGTCGGGCAGGCCCGAACAGACCTGGTAGCCGCGCGCGTCGGTCACGCCCAGGTTCAGGTAGCGCGGCAGGCGTCCCAGCAGGGACGCCAGGTAGCCACGGCATTCGCCCCATCGTTCGTGCCGCAGGACGGGCGAGTTCGCCAGCGTCTGCAGCACGTCGCTGGCATCGTTGATCAGCGCCCGGTCGTAGGCCGCCGTCACGCTGACCAGGCTTTCGGCGGCGCGGTCGCTGTTGGCCGCCAGCCCCTGGTACTGGTGCCAGACGTAGTAGCCCAGGCCGCAGAGGATCGGAACGATGACCGCCAGGACCGCCAGGAACAGGCGCGCCCGAAGGCTGTCGAACAATCCCGCGCGTGGACCCGCGCCGCGAGAATCGGACAATCCGTGCCCTCCCTGCGTGTCATGTCCGGCGCCAGGAATAGTGCCGACAGAAGGAAATATACACGGAACCGGCGGAACTCAATCCGCCGAGAATCAGCCGACTCAGCCGGCCACGCCGACGATCATGGCCAGAGCCGGGGCCTCGGAATCGAGCGCGGCTCCGGCGCTCATGCCGTTTTTTCCCAATGAATGAAGGCCCACCGCATCGGCGCGCCGCCCTGGGCCGCGCGATCCGGGTCCGCATCGTACCAGGCGCGCAGGCGCGCCAGTTCCGCGGCGTCGAGATCCGGATAGGTCCAGGATACCCGCGCGGCGAAGGCCTCGAACGAATCCGTTCCCGCCAGACGGCTGGGAACCTGGATATAGTCCACGCGGGGATGGATGCCCTTGCGGTGCAACAGATTGAGGACGTAGATATAGTCCGGAAACCCCTGATGGCGGCGACCCAGGACATCGGCGATGGCGGGATCCATGAAGTGGCCGCCCACCAGGTGCGTCATGTAGACGCGCAACCGGGCATGCGCCGACAGTTTTTCCAGCGCGGCGTCCAGATCGGCCACGTTGGATGCCCGCGACGCCACGGCGATGTCGCAGACCGGCACGTCGGACCAGTCGTCCTCCCAGGCGCGGCGGATCGCCACGGCGTTTTCGACGCCCAGCCGCGCCGCCTCACCGCACAGGGCATCCAGCATGGCTTCGCTGTAATCCAGGCCATAGACGCGCGCCAGGCGTCCGGCCAGCGGCAGGCAGATGGTGCCGGGGCCGCAACCCACGTCCAGCAGCGTGCGCGCGCCGCGCAGATCCATGCGCGCCAGAAAACCGTCCGCATAGCCGCTCGAACCCATCCGGGACATGCCGCCCGCCCGCGCCCGGGCATCCCATTCTTCCGCCCGTTTCGGCGGACGGCCGCTGCGGGCCATGTGATTGCGATACAGCCGGGCGAAATCCAGGTCCTCGATCGTCAGGACGCCGTCGTCCATGCCGTCCTCATCGATCGGATGCGGGCACCGCGCACACCTGCGCGCCCCAGGCGCGCAGCCGATCGGCGTCCACGGGCAGTTCGACGCCCAGGCCGCCGGTAAAGCGCCGCCAGTCCGCCAGGAATTCGCCGGCGACGATGGTCAGCACC
>CBFGXR010000264.1:0-3409 GCA_965652675.1 uncultured Castellaniella sp. | reverse complement strand
ATCTGGACCTGGCCGTTGGCGTCCTCGATCTGGGTCTTGAGCGACCCGGACCGGAGGCCTTAGTTTTCAGGGTCAGCCCCAGGAAATTGCCGATTTCCTCGCGGCTCATGCGCAGGATGAATTCGTAGGGTGAATAGCCCAGGACCTGGAGGCGCTGGGACAGGTTCAGCAGGAAGGCCGCCAGGCGCTGTTCGGAACGCAGGCTGCCCAGCGCCAGCAGCAGCTGGTGGGAGCGGCTGATTTCCTTGCTCATCAGGCGGCGCAGCTGGCGCTGCAGCGAAGGCAGCTGGGGCGCCAGCTGGTCCATTTCGTCCAGCCGGATGATGCAGACCTCAGAGTCTTCCAGGGCGATGGCGTGCGAGACCTGCTGGTCGTTCATCAGCCCGTCCAGGCCCAGGACTTCGCCGGGCAGCAGGAATCCGGTGATCTGGACCTGGCCGTTGGCGTCCTCGATCTGGGTCTTGAGCGACCCGGACCGCAGGCCGTAGACGGCTTCCGCGGCATCGCCCTGGCGATACAGCGTGCCGCCCTTGGGCAGGCGGAAGCGTTCCTTGATCAGCTCGTCCATCTTGAGCACATCCTGGCGCGTCATGCCCAGCGGCAGGCAGATGGCGTTCAGCATGCAGGTGGAACATCGCGTCGACTCGGGCGCCACGGGAATGCGCCGGGGCGCGTTGGCCCTGCGGATCGGCCCGGAGGATGGAGGGTCAGCCAGCAAAATAGAACCTGCCAAAAAAATGAGTTTCAGGGAAAGGCCCCTGATCTCGTGAGGGATTATAAGTTCTTTGTCGGGACATTTGGGGTCTGCACTATCCTTTTCCTCGGAATCGGCCGTGAAACTTGAGATTTGTCGGTTTTTCGAGTGGATTTCCCCACGCTTGGAGGGCGTTGCCGTATAGTAGGTGACATAGAAAGTATCGATCTACATTATCGAAACAGAAAATATTTTCTCGTCAAACAAGCAGGGGAAATCATGAAGTTTTTCAGGCGATTGTTCAGTTGCGTCCTGGTGTGCGCGGCCGGTCTCGGCCTGGCCGGCACGGCGTGGGCCGACCATGCCGGCCCACAGGACGGCAGCCAGAGTGTGACGCACATGCCTGACGTCACCTTTACGCTGCGCACGTCGATCGCCAGCGGCAAGCTGGTGTTCATCGGCGAGCGCGGCGCGATCACGGACGCGGTCAATCCCGACCTGAAGGTGCCCGAAGGGGCGGTGGTGCAGATCAACCTGGTCAACGACGACGGCGCCACGCACGACATCGCGGTGCCGGAATTCCATGCGCATTCGGACCAGATCTCGGGCAAGGGCGCGGCCACGGCCATCGTGTTCCGGGCGTCGAAGAACGGCACCTTCGAATACCTGTGTACCCTGCCGGGCCACAAGGCGGCGGGGATGGTGGGCAAGCTGATCGTCGGCGAGCCGGCTGCGGAGGCCAAGGTCCAGGCGCCGCAGATCGCGCACGATCCGTCCGTCGTCGGCTCGCCGGTGGGCAAGCGCGGGCCGCAGAAGGTCACGGTGGATCTGCTGACCACGGAAGTCGAGGGCCGCCTGGGCGACAACAGCACCTACCGGTTCTGGACCTTCAACAACAAGGTGCCGGGACCCTTCATCCGGGTGCGGGTCGGCGACGACGTCACGATCAACGTGACCAATCCCAAGGACAGCACCCACATCCACTCGATCGACCTGCATGCCGTGACCGGACCGGGCGGTGGCGCCGACGTCACCCAGGTGCCGCCGGGCCAGACGAAATCGTTCACCTTCCAGGCCCGGCACGCGGGGCTGTTCGTCTACCACTGCGCCACGCCGATGGTGGCCCAGCACATCACCAACGGCATGTACGGCATGATCCTGGTCGAGCCCGAGGGCGGTCTGCCCAAGGTGGACCACGAGTTCTACGTCATGCAGGGCGAGCTCTACACCGCCCAGGCGCATGGCGCCAGCGGGCTGCAGGAATTCTCGCTGGAGAAACTGCTGGCGGAGAATCCGGAACACGTGATGTTCAATGGCTCCATGGATGCCCTGACCAAGGTCTACAGCATGGAATCCAGCGTGGGCGACACGGTGCGGATCTTCTTCGGCGTGGGCGGGCCGAACCTGACGTCCAGCTTCCACGTCATCGGCGAAGTCTTCGACCGGGTCTACAACCAGGCGTCCCTGACCAGCAAGCCGCTGACCGACGTGCAGACCACGCTGGTGCCGCCGGGCGGGGCCACGATGGTGGAATTCAAGACCGAATATCCGGGCCGCTACGTGCTGGTGGATCACGCCCTGTCGCGGGTGGAAAAGGGCGTGGCCGGTTTCCTGACGGTCAAGGGCAAGGCCGACCCCACGATCTTCCACAGCGACGAGCCCATGGAAATGCACGGGCACTCGGGACACTGATCGGACCTCGGCGGGACGTCCGGTCCCGCCGCGCGACCGTCCTGGTTCGATTCGGGGCGGTTTTTTTTGCCTTGACCGAGATCATTCATGGGCTTATCATTTCAACAGAAATTAATTGATCGAGGACCTTTCATCGCCATGAATACCCAGACGGATGCGCAGCAGGCCTACGACCTGCGGATCCTGCGGGCCGTGCGCCGCATCACCCGGGCCGTGGCCCTGCATTCCCGGCAACTGTCGGCCTGCAGCCACATCACCGGCCCCCAGCTGGTCTGCCTGCGGACCGTGATCGAAAAGGGGCCGATGACGGCCACGGCCATCAGCCGCGAAGTCCACGTCAGCGACAGCACGGTCGTCGGCATCCTCGACCGGCTCGAGGACAAGGGCCTGATCGTGCGCGAACGCGGCCGCGCGGACCGCCGCATCGTGTTCGTCAGCGCGACCGATGCCGGGCGCGATCTGGCGCGGGACACGCCTTCGCCCCTGCAGCAGAAGCTGGCCGAGGCCCTGCAGGCGCTGCCGGAACTGGAGCAGGCCACGATCACGCTGTCGCTGGAGCGCGTGGTGGGCCTGATCGAATCCGGCACCGGGCTGGCGCCGGCGGCCGACCCTCAGTCCCCCATGCTGGACGTGCCGGTGGGGGGCGTGGCGCCCGAATCCGGGCTGGTGGTTTGACGGCTGAACCGACGCCCGACGGCCGGGCGCGGCTGCGCCCGCCGGGCCGCGCGGACGGGCCGGCCCTGCGGGACCTGGTGGCGCGCTGTCCTCCGCTGGACCTGAATTCCGTCTATCTCTATCTGCTCCTGACGGAGCATTTCTCCGACACCTGCATCCTGGCCGAGGACGAACTCGGTTTGATGGGCATGGTGTCGGGCTACCGCCCTCCGGGCCGCGACGACACGCTGTTCGTCTGGCAGGTGGCGGTGGATCCCCGGGCGCGAGGCCGGGGGCTGGGCCTGGACATGCTGCTGGGCCTGCTGTCGCGCCAGGCGCCGCGCCCGGCATGCTGGGTCGAGACCACAC
>CBFGXR010000263.1:0-3409 GCA_965652675.1 uncultured Castellaniella sp. | reverse complement strand
TGGCAGGGCTGGGCCGCCGTGTCCGGCACCGTGGGCGATGTCGACTACCGCCTGTCGGGCAGCGCCGACCGCCACCACGACCGCGAAGTGCCGAACGGCCGCTATACCCAGGACGGCCGCCTGGACGGCTCCAGCTACCGCGACAGCGACATGGCGCTGCACCTGGGCTACACCTTCGGCCAGAACCGCAACCACTATCTGGCGCTGAAGGCCGAGCAGCACATCCTGAGCACGGACAGCTGGACGGACCCGGACTACCTGCAGGACCCGATCCGCGATTTCGGGGTCGATCTGCCCAAGCGCGACCTGCGCAAGGTCGGCCTGTACTACGACGCCAAGGACCTGAGCCCCGTGGTCCGGAAGATCCACGTCGACGCCTACCGCCAGACCGTGGACCGGCTGTTCGAAAACCGGGTCGAGGTGCAGCCGACCTCCTTCATGAACGTCAAGAACACCGCCACCTCGGACGATCGCAACCTGAACTACGGCGGCACCGCGCAGATCGATCTGGCGCTGCATCCGGACCACTATACGATCGCCGGCCTGCAATACCTGATGGACGACCTGGACACCAGCAAGAACAGCATCACGACCACCCACAGGACGATCCCGTTCCCCACCACCACCGTGAAGGTCAGCCCGACGCACACCCGCGCCTCGATCCAGACGGCCTCGCTCTTCGCCCAGGACGAATGGTCCTTCGCCCGGGACTTCAAGCTGACCGCCGGGCTGCGCTACTACCACGTGAGCACGAACCTGGACGACACCACCAACGCGGCCCTGGCCGGACAGGACGACGGCACCACCAACCGCCTGGTGAAGTCCCTGGGCCTGACCTGGAACGGCCTGGAACACACCACCCTGCGCGCCCTGTATTCCGAGGGCTACACCATGCCGACCCTGGCGCAGCTGTACACCGACACCACGGCCGGCAGCAGCAACCTGACCCGCGCGAATCCCGGCCTGAAGCCCGAGACCTCGCAGAACTACGAACTGGGCGCCCGCTATCAGCACGCGGGCGTGGTCCTGGACGCCGCCGCGTTCTACACCCAGGCCAAGGACTACATCGGCACGGCGCCATGCGCCTCGGCGGGCACCTGCCCGGCGGGCTACGCGGCGAGCGACCGCACCTACATCAACGCCGACCGCGCCGACACCCACGGCATCGAACTGGCCGCCGAATACGCGCTGCCCGGCACGAACTTCACGCCCTACGTGTCCGGCGCGTGGATGCGGCGGGAGCTGAAATACGCCGACTACTCGACCCGGGACAGCGGCACGCCGGCCTTCTCGGGCCGCGCGGGGGTGCGCTACGACACGACGCTGTACGGCGCCGAGGTCTGGGCCGACCTGTTCGTGCGCGCCGCCACGTCGCTCAAGGAAGCCACCAGCGCGACCGAGAGCGAGCGCCTGCCGGGCTGGGGCACGCTGAACCTGGCCTTCGGCGGGACGCACGGCAAGGACCGCAAGGTCTCGGTCGGGGTGCAGTTCAACAACCTCCTGGACAAGGAATACCGTTCCGCGTTCGACGTCCTGCCGGGCACCGGCCGCAGCGTGGAGGTCACCTTGCGCACGACGTTCTGATCCGGGCCGTTGCGCCGGCGCCGCACCCGGGGCGCGCCGGACCGGCCGGGGACTCGCGTCCCCGGCCGCATTTCCGCGAAAATCTGGCAAAATCCTTGCCAAGCGGCCGGAAATATGTTTGACTTCCACACATGAACACCACGCGCGCCACCTTCCGTGACACCCCGCAGCGCCCCGCTGCCGGGCGCGCGCGTCCGTCGTTCACCCTCTCCCTGTCGGGTCTACTGCTGCTAGCGATCGGTTGCCGGGCCTAGCGCCGCGTGGCAGTTCGGCAACCTGTTTCGCCACACCTTCGCATTTCCGCGTCCGTGATCCGGACGCAACCGCCCAGACAGGTACCGACATGATCAAGAATCCCGCCGACAAATACGTCCCGTTCGCGCCGTTCACGCGCGACTTCGCCGAACGCACCTGGCCCAGCCGCCGCATCTCCGCCCCCCCGATCTGGATGAGCACCGATCTGCGCGACGGCAATCAGGCGCTGATCGAACCCATGAGCGTCGAGCGCAAGCTGCGCTTCTTCGAACAACTGCTGAAGATCGGCTTCAAGGAAATCGAGGTCGGCTTCCCGTCCGCGTCCCAGACCGACTTCGACTTCGTGCGCAAGCTGGTCGACGAAAAGCGCATCCCCGACGACGTCACCATCATCGCTCTGACCCAGGCCCGCGAAGACCTGATCCAGCGCACGGTCGAGGCCTGCGCGGGCGCGAAGCACGCCATCGTCCACCTGTACAACGCCTGCGCGCCGGCCTTCCGCAAGATCGTCTTCCGCATGAGCCGCGACGAAGTCCGCGCCATCGCCGTCGAAGGCACCCGGATCGTCAAGGCCGAAGTCGCCAGGCACCCGGAAACCCACTGGCGCTACGAATATTCGCCGGAAGTCTTCAGCACCACCGAGCCCGATTTCGCGCTGGAAGTCTGCAACGCCGTGGTCGAGACCTGGCAGCCGACCGTCCAGGACAAGATCATCCTGAACCTGCCGGCCACGATCGAGGCCACCACGCCCAATCTGTACGCCGACCAGATCGAATGGATGCACACCCATCTGGCGCAGCGCGACCGGATCGTGCTCAGCGTCCACCCGCACAATGACCGGGGCACGGCCGTGGCCGCCGCCGAATTCGCCGTCATGGCCGGCGCCGACCGCATCGAGGGCTGCCTGTTCGGCAACGGCGAACGCACCGGCAACGTGGACCTGGTCACCCTGGCGCTGAACCTGTACACCCAGGGCATCCACCCGGGCCTGGACTTCTCCGACATCGACGAAGTCCGCCGCTGCGTCGAATACTGCAACCAGTTGCCCGTGCACCCGCGCCACCCCTACGCCGGCGACCTGGTCTTCACGGCCTTCTCCGGTTCGCACCAGGACGCCATCAAGAAAGGCTTCGCGGTGCGCCAGGAAGGCACGGTCTGGGAAGTCCCCTACCTGCCCATCGACCCGGCCGACCTGGGCCGCAGCTACGACGCGGTCATCCGCGTCAACAGCCAGTCGGGCAAGGGCGGCGTGTCCTTCCTGCTGGAACAGGAACACGGCCTGGTCCTGCCGCGCCGCCTGCAGATCGAGTTCAGCCGCGCCATCCAGCGCGTCACCGACGAGACGGGCCGCGAAGTCACGCCCAAGGACGTGTACGAGGTCTTCTCCAGCGAATACCTGGACCGTGAAGCGCCAATGAAGCTGATCCGCCACCGCATCACCGGCAGCCCCAAGACCACCGGCCAGAAGCAGTTCATGATCGAGGTCGAACTGGAAGTCGACGGCCAGGTCCGCCACCTGTCGGGCCAGGGCGACGGCGCGATCTCGGCCTTCGTGGCCGCGCTGGGCATC
>CBFGXR010000262.1:0-3427 GCA_965652675.1 uncultured Castellaniella sp. | reverse complement strand
ATACACGGGGCTGTGCGGCGGGGCGACGCCCGACGATTCCGGCCGGGCGGTGATCCTGTCGCTGCAGCGCCTGAACCGGATCCGCGGCATCGACACCGACAACGACACGATGGAAGTCGAGGCCGGCTGCGTCCTGCAGGCCGTGCAGCAGGCCGCGCGCGAGGCCGGCCGGCTGTTCCCCCTCAGCCTGGCGGCCGAGGGCAGCTGCACGATCGGCGGCAATCTGGCCACCAACGCGGGCGGCACGCAGGTGCTGCGCTACGGCAACATGCGCGAACTGGCCCTGGGGCTGGAAGTCGTCACCGCCCAGGGGGACGTCTGGCACGGCCTGCGCGGCCTGCGCAAGGACAACACCGGCTACGATCTGCGCGATCTGTTCATCGGCAGCGAGGGCACGCTGGGCGTGATCACGGCGGCGACGCTGAAGCTGCATCCGCTGCCGGTGGCGCGCTGCACCGCGCTGCTGGCCCTGGATTCGATCGAATCCGCCATCGCCATGCTGGGCCGCGCCCGCGCGGGTCTGGGCGCCTCGCTGACCGGCTTCGAACTGATGGCCGGCGATTGCCTCCAGGACGTGGTGCGCTGCTTCCCGCAGCAGCGCCTGCCCTTCGAAGGCCCGTCGGCGGCCATGCCCTGGTACGCGCTGCTGGAACTGTCGGACAGCGAATCCGAGACCCATGCCCGCGAGCGCTTCGAGGTCGTGGTGGGCGATGCCATCGAGGCCGGCATCGTCCTGGACGCGGTGATCGCCGAATCCATGGCGCAAAGCCATGCGCTCTGGCATCTGCGCGAAAGCATTCCCCTGGCGGAAAAGGAATCCGGCAAGAGCATCAAGCACGATGTCTCGATCCCGGTGTCGCGCATGGCCGAGTTCGTCCTGGGCACCAATGCCGCGCTGCAGGCCGCGTTCCCCGGGATCCGTCACGTGATCTTCGGCCACCTGGGCGACGGCAACCTGCACTACAACGTCGCGCGCGGCGCGGACTGGGCCGAAGGCCAGCTGCTGGCGCGCCAGGACGCGGTCTACGAACTGGTGCACGACCGCGTGCACGCGGTGGGCGGATCGATCAGCGCGGAACACGGGGTGGGGCAGCTCAAGCGCGACGTGCTGCCGCGCTACAAGGACCCGGTGGAAATGGCGCTGATGCATCGGATCAAGGAGGCCCTGGACCCCCGGGGCCTCATGAATCCGGGCAAGGTGCTGGCGGGCTGACGTCCGGCGGGCGCACCGGCCTGCGGCCGGGTCGGGGTTCCGGGCTATGATGGCGCCTTCCTTTCACTCTCTTCGAAGGCTGTCGTCATGACCATCAAGCGCATCGAACCCGGCGTCCGCATGAGCGGGGCCGTCGTCCACGGCAATACCGTCTACCTGTCGGGCCAGGTGGGCCACGAGGGCGACGACGTCCAGACCCAGGCGCGCACGGCGCTGGCCGAAGTCGACCGCCTGCTGGCCCTGGCCGGCAGCGACAAATCCCGCATCCTGCAGGCCACGATCTGGCTGGCCGACATGGCCGACTTCCAGGCCATGAACCCGGTCTGGGAAGCCTGGATCGACCCGGCCAACCCGCCGACCCGCGCCACGGGCGAAGCCCGCCTGGCCGCGCCTGGGCTCAAGTTCGAAGTGATCATCGTCGCCGCGATCTGATTCGGCGCCTGGGCTTGCCATGCTGCGTTGCTTGTCCACGGCGCGGCCTGCATGCCGCTTCGATTCGATAGGCATGAAATGGTCCGCAGGGACCATTTCATGTCCGATCTCATCCTCGCGATAGTCTGACTATCGCTGTGGTTTGCGCCTTGCCTGACAAGCCCATCCATCCGAATCGTGTGCCTGGGCCTAACGTTTCTGGCAACCAGGGCAGAAGTACGTGGCGCGTTGTCCCTGGACGATGCGCCGGACCGGCGTGGCGCAGCGCGGGCAGGGCTGGCCGTCGCGTTCGTAGACGGCCGCGTGCAGCGTGAAATACGCGCCCGGGGCGCCCTGGGCGTTGACGTAATCGCGCAGGGTGCTGCCGCCGGATTCCAGCGCCTGGTCCAGGGTCGTCAGGATCGCCGCGTGCAGCCGCGCGCTGCGCGGGCGCGACAGGCGGTCGCCCGGCAGGCGCGGGTCGATCCCGGCCAGGAACAGCGATTCGGACGCGTAGATGTTGCCCACGCCCACGACGATCCGTCCGCCCAGCAGCAACTGCTTGACCGACTGGCGGCGTCCCCGCAGACCCGCGTGCAGAACGTCGGGCGTGAAGGCCGGATCGAAGGGCTCGATGCCCAGTCCCGCCAGCAGCGGGTGGGCCTCGATCGGACCGGCCCCGGCCGGATGCCACAGGACGGCGCCGAAGCGGCGCGGGTCGTGCAGCAGGAAGCGGGCGTCGTCGAACAGCCATTCCACGTGGTCGTGCTTGCGCAGCGGCTCGTCCATCGGCACCCGCCGCAGGGAGCCCGACATGCCCAGGTGCACGATCTGCGTGCCCCGCGGGAAGTGGATCAGCAGGTATTTGCCCCGGCGCTCGCAGGCCAGGACCTCGGCGTCGCGGACCTGGCCGGGCAGCGTGTCCGGCACCGGCCAGCGCAGGCGGGATTCGTGCACGATCAGGCGGCGCAGGACGCGTCCGGGCATGACCGTGGCAATTCCACGACGGGTTGTTTCGACTTCTGGCAGTTCCGGCATGACGGGGTGCTAACATCCTCTTTCGATGACGCAATTTTGCCACCAGACGCGGTTCTTGCCTGCGTTCCGGCCATGGTTACCGCACATGAGATTCCCCGCTTCCGTGATGCCCGTGGTGCTGGCCCTGGCCGCCGCACACGAGACGGCGTGGGCTGCGCCTCCCGCAGCCGCGCCGGCCGATCCGGTCGAAACCATTCATTTGCGTAGCGGCGAGCCGCCCGCCGTCAATCTCACCCCCGAACTGCTGTACCGCCTGCTGGTGGCCGAACTGTCCGCCCAGCGCGGGCAGTATGACGACGCCGCCCAGGAACTCCTGTCCCTGGCGCGCGACACGCTGGATTCCCGGCTGGCGCGGCGCGCCTTCCAGATGTCCATGACCGGGCGCAACCTGGCGCTGGCGCTGCGTTCGGCCCGCGAATGGGCTTCCCTGGATCCGTCCAATCCCGAAGCCGTGGCCGCCTCCCTGGCGCTGTCGGCCTCCAGCGGGCAGACCGAAGGCCTGGCCCAGACGCTGTCGCGCCGCATCGCCTCGGCCGACGACCAGGACCAGGCTGTCGTCCAGGCGGCCGGCATCGTGTCCAAGATGACGGACAAGCGCCTGGCGCTGGATGTCCTGGACAAGGCGCTGGCGGGCGTTTCCGGGACCTCGGCGCTGGCCCGACTGTCGCTGGACGTCGCCGCCTGGGCGGCGGGCGAGCCCGTGCGCGCCGACGACGAGGCCCGCCGCGCCCAGGCGCTGGATCCGGATTCCCAGGACGCCGCCCA
>CBFGXR010000261.1:0-3427 GCA_965652675.1 uncultured Castellaniella sp. | reverse complement strand
AAGATGACCGAGTACGAAGGCACAGGTGTGGGTCTCGCCCTGGTGCAGCGGATCGCCGACCTGCGGATCGACACGGTCTTCCTGCAGGCCTACGCCGACCCCGCCGGCGACGGCCTGGCACGTTCGGTCTACTTTCCGAACCGCCGGCTGCCCATGCGCGCGGACCTGTTCAACCGGGCCGTCTGGCAGCTGCGGAACCGCGCCCGCGTGAAGGTCTATGCCTGGATGCCGGTCCTGAGCTTCGATCTGCCCGCCGACATCGCCCGCGTCGTCCGCCGGGATTCCGGACACCCGGACGCCCCGCCCGGACCGGACCCCGCGCAGTATCGAAGGCTGTCCCCCTTCGATCCCCGGGCGCGGGCGGCCATCGCCGACCTGTACGAGGACATGGCGCGCGCCGCGCCGATCGATGGCATCCTGTTCCACGACGATGCCGTGCTGAGCGACTTCGAGGACGCCGGCCCGGCGGCGCTCGCCGCCTACCGTCAGGCGGGCCTGCCGGATTCGATCCCGGCGCTGCGGGCCGACCCGGCCGTCCTGCGGCGCTGGACCCGCCTCAAGAGCCGCGCGCTGGTCGATTTCACCCTCGCGCTGGCGCAACGCGTCCGCGCCGTCCGCGGACCGCAGGTGCGGACCGCCCGCAACCTGTACGCCGAACCGGTCCTGAACCCGGCCAGCGAGGCCTGGTACGCGCAGAACCTGGACGATTTCCTGCAAGCCTACGACTGGACCGTGCCCATGGCCATGCCGCTGATGGAACGGGTTCCCATGGCGCGATCCGACGCCTGGATCGAACGCCTGGTCGCGGAGTTCCGGCGGCGTCCGGGCGCGCTGGACCGCACGCTGTTCGAGCTCCAGGCGCGCGACTGGAGCCTGCCGGGCCAGCCCCACGTGGACGACCGGATCCTGGCCGGCTGGATGCGGCGCCTGCAGCGCGCCGGCGCCCGGCATTTCGGCTACTACCCCGACGATTTCGCGCAGGACCGGCCGGCGCTGGAAGCCATCCGGCCCGCGATCTCGACCGCCTGGTACCCCCACCGCTGAGGAGAGCCCGCGATGACGGACCGACTGCTCGCCTTCCTGATCCTGTGCCTCGTCGCGGGCGCGCCCGTCGGGGCGGCCCTGCTGTGGACGGGCAACCTGATCCTGGACTTCGTCTTCTTCTATCCCCTGTTCATGTCGGGCCTGTGGATGTTCGGCGGACTGTACTACTGGCTGCACTGGGAGCGGCGCTGGCCCTGGGGGCCTGACGCCGCCCCGCCGGAACTGCGGGGGCGGCCCTGGGTCTCCATCCTGATCCCCTGCCACGACGAGGCCGAGCACGGGACCGACACCGTCCTGTCGGCGCTGGGCCAGCGCTATCCCCGGGTGGAGGTGATCGCCATCGACGACGGCTCCACGGACGACACGGGCGCGATGCTGGACCGGCTGGCGCAGGCGCACACGCGCCTGCGCGTGATCCACCTCGCCCGCAACCAGGGCAAGGCGATGGCCCTGCGCATGGGCGCGCTGGCGGCCCGCGGCGAGTACCTGGTCTGCATCGACGGCGACGCCATCCTGCACCGCGACGCCGCGGCCTACCTGGTGGCCCCCCTGATCGCCCACCCCAGGGTCGGCGCGGTCACCGGCAACCCGCGCGTGCGCACGCGATCCACGCTGATCGGCCGGGTCCAGGTGGGCGAATTCTCGTCCATCGTGGGCCTGATCAAGCGCACCCAGCGCGTCTACGGGCAGGTCTTCACCGTATCCGGGGTGGTGGCCGCCTTCCGGCGCGGCGCCCTGGGCCGGGTCGGCTACTGGAGCCTGGACATGGTGACCGAGGACATCGACATCAGTTGGAAGCTGCAGCGGGACCACTGGTCGATCTTCTTCGAACCGCGCGCGCTGTGCTGGATCCTGATGCCGGAGACGCTGCGCGGCCTGTGGAAGCAGCGGCTGCGCTGGGCGCGGGGGGGCGCCGAGGTCTTCCTGAAGAACCTCGCCGGCATCCGGGCCTGGCGCCACCGCCGCCTGTGGCCCATGGCGCTGGAATACTGCGTGTCGACGGTCTGGGCCTTCGCCCTGGCCCTGTCCCTGGCACTGTGGATGGCCGGCCTGTTCGTGGCCCTGCCCGGCCACATCCGCGTCGAGACGCTGATGCCGCCCGCCTTCACCGGCATGGCGCTGGCCGCGGCCTGCCTGCTGCAGTTCGGCGTCAGCGTCTTCATCGACCACCGCTACGAACGCGGCCTGTTCCGTTCGCTGTACTGGGTGATCTGGTATCCCCTGGCCTACTGGCTGATCAGCCTGCTCACCACGCTGTGCGGCTTTCCCATGGTCATGCTCAGGCGCCGCCGCGCCCGGGCCCGCTGGAAAAGCCCCGACCGCGGCATCAAGGCGCCCACATCATGATGATCGTCAAGACCCCACGCTCCGCCCTCGCGTCCACGCTCGACGGCCTGCTCACGGCGCTGGCCTGGGCCGCGTTCGGCTTCCTGTTCGCGTCGGGCGTCCGCTCGATCGTGGCGGGCCCGGCGCACGCCGCCGCGGGCCCCGCCGTGTCCCGGCTGCTGCCCGACGCGCAGGCCCTGCTGGCCTACGCGCTGGTGGCGGCCTGCATCGGGCTGCTGTTGTCGGCCTGGGCCTGCTACAACGCCCTGCGCTTCAGCGGCCTGGACCGGCGCAAGCCGCCGGGCGATCCGCTGCCCGACACGCTCGCGGGCCACTTCGGCGTCAGCCTGGCGCAGCTGCGGGTCCTGCGCGCCAGCCGGACCCTCCTCATCCACCATACCGACGAGGGCCGGATCAGCATGATCGATTTCGCGCGCGATCCGGCATTTACAAGCGATTTCGTACAAACGAGACTACAAATGAAACAATGATTCACGCAGATTGGTTACGAACGGAAAGATGAGTCACCCATGGCAAATGGAGGATTGCCAAATCGTACTCGTGCATAAAAAATGAACGTCCGTCTCACTGCGTGCAACCGGGATCCTTTGCAAGGGAGCAACACGATGGTGACCATCACGGTAGTGGAACCCAACGCGCTCTTGCGCATGGGCCTCCTGACGCTGCTGCGCACGCTCGATTGCCCCCTCACCAGCACGGGCATCGATTACGCGCAGCTGTTCCACGGCGCCCCGCCGCGCACGGAAACGGACCTGATGCTCCTGTCCGTACCGGACGCCTACGACCGGATGACCGAACTCGTCACCGCGGCGCGGGAACACTACGCGCCGCGCCGCCTCCTGCTGCTGTCGGAAACCCCGATCCTGCCCTATTCCCTGCTCAACCTGCCTCCCGTGCTGGCCGGGTACATTTCCAAGCACGCCTCGCAGGACGTGCTGAAGACGTCCGTCATGCTGGTCCTGGCCGGCGGCAAGTGCTTTCCGCACCCCGACGCGCGCCAGGCCGACGCGCCGCTGCCGGACGGCCGCGACCCGCC
>CBFGXR010000260.1:0-3438 GCA_965652675.1 uncultured Castellaniella sp. | reverse complement strand
AAAGCCGCCGATGCCGCCGGACGGCCCGTCGCCCGCCCCACCAGCAGGGAGGCCAGGTTGGCGGGCTGGGAAGCGATGTCCAGCCCCCAGACACCCTCGTTGCCTTCCCGGGGCCAGAGATACTCGACGATATAGTGATCGGGGCGCTCGACGCGCGGATGGATGACGGGCGCCGCGGCGCCCGTCCCGTGCATGCGGGCGCGCAGCCGCGATTCATACGCGGGCAGGGCTTCGGCGAACACCTGGCGCACGAAAGACAGGTTCACCAGTTCGGGATAGTTCTGGCGCACGTCGTGCTGCGCCACGACACGGTCGAACAGGGCGTCGTCCAGGTCCGGATTCACCATGAACAGGTCTCGCAGACCGGCCACGACCTCGGCATAGGCGACGATGCGCTGGGCGATCGCGTCGCTGGAGGAACGGACTTCTTCGGAAAACCGCAACTGGGCGATCGAGTGCCCGGCATCCCGCTGCTGCTGCGCCAGTCCGTAGGTCAGGCCGAGCCCGAACACGGCCACCACGAGGCCTGGAAACCAGAGGCTGAACGTTCGTCTTGCGGAAAATGCCGCCATGAGACTCCTTGATCGAAAAGGCAGGCAAAGACGCAGGGGTTTCATGCGCGCGCCGCCGGACGGCGAGGCTCCCGGGGTAAGAATAGCGGTTTTTCCACGGCTGTTGTGGATTGTTTCAAATAGCGGCGGCGGTGACCACGAAACGCGCGTCCGGATCACCAGCGCACGAAGAACAGCACCCAGGCCCAACAGAACGGCAGCAGCCCGGCCGCCACCAGGACCACGGCGCCCAGCCGGCGCAGCGGTCGCGGCGTGCGCAGGCCCGCCAGCCGCCATTCGAAGCGCAGGCTCCAGGCCAGCGCCAGCGCCAGCAGCGTGAACCGCACCGGGTTGGCCCAGCCGGTGGAGACGCCCTCGTGCTGCAGCAAGGTCAGCGTCGTGGCCGACAGCCCCAGGAACACGCCGATGCCCGCCGCCGGAATCAGGCCTTGGGCGAGTTTGTGCACCCCCGCCAGGCGGCTGCGCAGCAGCCGGCCGTCCGGGCTCCGGACGCCGGGCCGCTCGGCGGCCGGCAGCACGCGGTCAGCCAGCCACAGGCCACAGAACACGGCCCCGCCCACGATGGCCGCCGCGCCGCCGATGAACAGCAGGATGACGGCGCCGTCCAGCCAGCTGAAACTGTCGTTGACGTCCGGGTAGTGGGTCAGGATGAACCAGGGGGCGTTGTCCGCCAGCGGCCAGTAGATGTCCCGCGCCACCAGCCAGGTCGCGGCGGACTGCTTGATCGACACGAACCAGGGGCTGGCGCTCCACAGGAAGGCGCCCACGGCCAGGCCCATCAGGCCGAAGACGATCAGCGCCGTCTGCCAGCCGCCGCCTTCGGCCACGTGGACGATCTCGGCCTCGGGCGAACGGGGCGTCAGGGTGATCGCGCCCCGGTAATCGCTGCAGCGCCCGCACATGTGGCATTCGGCCGCCCCCTGCATGTTGCGCAGGGGCAGCAGGGGCGCGCAGTTGATGGTTTCGATCCGCCGGACGGGCGCGCGCCAGGCGGCGGCATCCACCCGGTAGTGCCAGGGGGCGAGCTTGGCCAACAGGTTGAACACCCCGTTGACCGGGCACAGGTACTTGCACCAGACGCGCTTGTCGCGTCCGTAGAGCCAGCCGACGATCATGGCGGCCACGGTCGAGCCGCCCAGCACCGCGGCGACCGCCCAGGGATATTGATAGACGCTGACCAGCTGGCCATAGATCGTGGTCAGGCTGAAGGCCACGAAGGGCCAGCCGCCCCAGCGCATCCAGCGCGGGATGGCCCGGCCGCGCCCGTGACGGCTGGCCCATTCGGTCAGGGCGCCCTCCGGACAGAACAGGCCGCACCAGGCGCGCCCGAACAGAGGGATGGACACCAGCACGAACGGCCACCAGATGCCCCAGAAGGCGAACTGGGCCAGGATGGTGAGATTGTTGAAGACGGACGCGGTCCGGTCCGGCAGCGGCATGGCCGCCGGAATGGCCAGCAGGGCGACGTAGACGACGACGACGGCCCACTGCATCCGCCGGATCGCGCGCTGATGATCGCGCAGGAAATCCCCCGCGCGCGCAACACCGGAACGGAACGAATGCGACCAGGCCATGCGGCTACCTCACGACGCGTCCCCGGCCGGGGACGGCAGGCCGCCAGTGTATACCGCGGCCGGCGCCGCGTCGCGCCGATCCAGCGCCTTCGGCTTGCCATACAGGCCGATGTGGGCATCCCCCCAGGCCTTCAACGCCAGCAGGACCGGCTCCATGCTGCGGCCCAGCGCCGACAGCCGGTAGTCCACCCTGGGCGGCACCTGAGCATGGACGATGCGCTCGATCAGCCCGTCCTCCTCCAGTTCGCGCAGCTGGCGCGTCAGCATGCGCGGCGTCACCCTCTCGATCTGGCGACGGATCTCGCTGAACCTCAGGGTGCCGGAGAGCAAGTGGAACAGGATGACCGACTTCCACTTGCCGTCGACCAGGCCGATGGCGGCCTCGACGGCGCAGCCCGGGCTGCAATCGAAACGCGAGTGGCGGGCCTTGGCCATGTCAGTATCCTTTTTGTCACTATAGGCTGATTTTGTGCGTAGTCACCATATGGTGACGCGAGGTATTCTCCACGCATCTTCTCTTCCAAGCAAACAGGAGTTGCCCCATGAAAGCCATCGGATACCGGCAGGCAGGCCCCCTCGACCGCGACGACGCGCTGGTCGACATCGAACTCGAACGCCCGGCGCCGCAGGGCCGCGACCTGCTGGTCGAGGTCGCCGCGGTGTCCGTCAATCCCGTCGACACCAAGATCCGGAAAAACGTCTCCCCCGAACCGGGCCAGTGGAAGATCCTGGGCTGGGACGCCGTCGGACGGGTCGCGGCGATCGGCCCCGACGTCACGCGCTTCAGACCCGGCGACGCGGTGTTCTACGCCGGCGCGCTGGACCGGCCGGGCGCCAACAGCGAATTCCACCGGGTCGACGAGCGCATCGTCGGCCACAAGCCCGGCACGATCGGCGACGCCGAGGCGGCCGCCCTGCCCCTGACGGCCATCACCGCCTGGGAAATGCTGTTCGACCGGCTCGACGTGCGGCGCCCCGTGCCCGGCGCGACGAACGCGATCCTGATCGTCGGCGGCGCGGGCGGCGTCGGCTCGATCGCCATCCAGCTCGTCAAGGCGCTCACGGACCTGACCGTCATCGCCACCGCGTCCCGCCCGGAGACCCGGGACTGGGTCCAGGCGCTGGGCGCCGACCACGTCGTGGATCACCGCGAACCCCTGGCCGCACAGGTGGCGGCCCTGGGCATCGGCCAGCCCGCCTTCGTCTTCTCGACCACCGCGACCGACCGGCACGCGGCGCAGATCGCGGAACTGATCGCCCCGCAGGTCCGCCTGGGCCTGATCGACGATCCC
>CBFGXR010000259.1:0-3441 GCA_965652675.1 uncultured Castellaniella sp. | reverse complement strand
GGTCTGTTTGTAGTATTCGCCGGTCAGCGTGAGCGTCTGGGCGGATCCGAGATCGATCAGCGATTTCAACAGAAAATTCCGCCCTTGCGTATCCTGCGGGTTGGGCGTCGCGCGGTCGTCGTTGTTTTCCAGTTCATGGCCCTTGCGTACCGTCGCCGAGATCAGGTGCTGCGTCCTGCCGGCCCGGAACGCCAGGTTGGCGGTCGCCGAGCGGCTGTCGGTGGCGCCGTCGTAGCCGATGGCGCCGTTGCCGGCGAAGTCTCGATCGTCGTCAAGGAAATCCGTGGGAGACAGGGTGCGGAACAGGACCACGCCGGCCAGCGCGTCGCTGCCGTACAGACTGGACGCGGGGCCACGCAGAACCTCCGCGCGCGACACGGAGGCCGGATCGAGCTTGAGTTGCCCCAGGTTCGCGCCGGCCGCCGCGTAGCCATTGGGCAGGCGCACGCCATCGACCAGCATGGCCAGGCGCTGGCCGCCGATGCCGCGCACCTCGATGCCTGCTTCGCCGCCTCGCCCGCGCGGTTCGTGCTTCACGGCGATGCCGGGCTCGTAGCGGAACATCTCGCGGAAGTCCGTGACGATGTTTTCCCGTAGTTGCGCCTCGTCGATCACGCTGATGGTCGCCGGCGTGGTCAAGGCGTCGGCCGCCTGCCGCGTGGCCGTCACCACGATCGGCGACAAGGAGGCGGCGGGGTCGCCATCCCGCGATGAAGATGTTTCCTGCGCGTCGGCCCCGCCGGCGAACACGCCGGCAAGGGCGATGGTCAGTGGAGCCCAGTGAAATCGAACGGCCATATCGTTTGCCCGAAAGTCAGTTAAAATTGCTACGTTATAACATAACATTTGAAATGTTATAACATATCAACTCAATTGAACTTTCGATGAGCCCGCAGTGACGGAACACTTTCAGGAAGAAAAACGCGACAGGGCTCGGCTCATGCTCGCAAGACGGATCATGGCGAAAGGCGCGGCGCTGAAAAGCCGGTTTTCCTTCGGTGCCCGGCGCCGCACGACCATCTGGACGGTCCTTGCCGTGCTGCTGATCGCGGCTTCGGCCGCGACCTGGCGCCTATGGCTCGCCCCGACACGGGTGGCGCTGGTGCACTATCCGGACTTCCAGGCCGCCCGCATCGTGCAGGCCCGGCCCGGTCCTTTCGTGCGCGTCGATGCGCTGGGCGTCGACGACCTGGACCGGCTGCGAGGTTACGACCTGGTGCTGTTGTTCGGCCGCGGCCTGGCATTGAGCGAACAGCAACTGGCGCAATTGCGGGCCGCTTCCGCCGCGGGCACACCGCTCTATGTGGATGCGCCGACCAACCCGCGGATGGACCTCACCAACCTGGCCGGCGACGACCTGGATGCCGTATCCGGCTACCTGCGAAACGGCGGTCCGGCCAACTATGCCCATCTGTTGAACTATGCGCGCGCCGTGCTGGACGGCAAGGCCCTGTTCTCGCAGGCACCTCGATCGCCCGAGGAAATGCCCAAGGACGTGTTCTTCGGGCTGGACGACCGCGCGGTGTTCACCGACTACGATGCGTTCCAGGCCTGGCAACGCCAGCAGCCAGGATGGCAAGCTGGCCGGCCACGGCTGGCGCTGCTGACCAGCGTGCCGGGACCGTTCAACGCCAACCGCGATCACGTCGACGCGACGATCCGGGCGTTCGAATCGGCGGGGTTCGACGTCGTGCCGATCTCGGCCATCGAAAAACGGCTGGAGATGCTGCGGGCGGTCGACCCCGCCGCCGTCGTCTACATGCCGCATGGCCGCCTGACGCTGGGTCAGGCCGACGCGGCCAGGCAATGGCTGGCGGCGCGCAATATTCCCCTGTTCGCGCCCGTCACGATCTTCGAGGAAGAATCCACGTGGGCCGCCGACCAGCGCAGTTTCGATGGCGGCCTGCTGGCCATGTCGGTGACTTTGCCCGAACTCGACGGCGCCATCGCGCCGGTGGCCATCGCCGCGCAAGCGCGGGACGAACGCGGCTTCAAGGTGTTCCGCGCGCTGCCGCACAGGCTGGACCGTTTCGCCTCTCTGGTGCGGCGCACCGTGGCGCTGCGCTCGATGCCGAACAAAGACAAGAAACTGGCCGTCTACTATTACAAAGGTCCGGGCCAGAGCGCCCTGCATGCCGGCAATCTGGAAGTCGTGCCATCCCTCTACGCCTTTCTGAAACACCTGAAGACGCAGGGCTACCGCATCGACGGACTGCCCGATACGGAACAGGGGTTCGCCGATCTGCTGCAGCGGCGCGGCCCCAACATCGGTCCGTATGCCAAAGGCGATTTCGCCGAATTCACCCGAACGGCCGATCCCGCCCTGGTCTCGGCGGAAGCATTGCGGCAATGGTGCGGCAGCAGTCTGGACCAGAGCCTGTGCGATCAGGCCGCGCGGCAATTCGGCCCTGCCCCCGGTGATTACCTGCGCGTTGGTGACCAGGTGGCTGTGGCGCGTGTGCCTTTGGGCAACGTCGTCCTGCTGCCCCAACCCCTGCCCGGCCTCGGCGAGGACACATTCAAGCTCGTGCATGGCACGCAACAGCCGCCCCCCTGGCCCTACATCGCGTCCTACCTCTGGACCCGCACTGTATTCAAGGCCGACGCCATCATGCATTTCGGCACCCACGGCAGCCTGGAGTTCACCCCCTACAAGCAGGTCGGGCTGTCGGACCGGGACTGGCCCGATGCCCTGATCGGCGACATGCCGCACGTCTATCTGTACACCATGAGCAACGTCGGCGAAGCGATGATCGCCAAGCGGCGCAGCTACGCCACCATCATCTCGCACCTGACGCCTCCGTTCAGTGAAAGCGGCGCGCAATCCCCTCACCGGAAACTGGCCGATCAACTGCAGGCCTGGGACCAGGCCGCAAGCCCGGCATTGAAAGCCGAATACGCGCGCGACGTGCAGCGGGAAACGGTCATGCTGGGCCTCCATCGCGACCTGGGGCTCGACGAAAAAACGCCATGGACGGATGCACAGTTGCAGCGGGTGGCCGAACACATGGAAACACTGGAACACGGCACGATCACGATGGGCCTGTACACCCTCGGCACGCCTTATGCCGATGCGGATCTGCGGGCTTCGGCCGGCCTGATGGGGCGCGATCATCCCCCGGCGATTCCAGGCTATCGCCAATCGCTGGCCGGCAGCCCGGCGCGCGAATTCGCCGCGCTGGATACGGCCCTGTCCGGCGGCTATGTCCAGCCATCGTCAGGCGGAGACCCCATCGTCAATCCCGCCGCATTGCCCACCGGCAGGAACCTGTATTCCATCGACGCCGAGAAAACGCCGTCCGAACAGGCGTGGAGAATCGGCCGGCGACTGGCCGATCAGATGCTGACCCGCTACCGTGATGATCATGGCGGCGCCTGGCCGGAGAAAGTCGCCCTCACCCTGTGGGCGGGCGACTTCATCCAGAACGAAGGGGTCGGGTT
>CBFGXR010000258.1:0-3466 GCA_965652675.1 uncultured Castellaniella sp. | reverse complement strand
AGGACGTGGAAAAATCCGGCGCGTCCAGCCTGGGGATCGCCGTCATCGAAATGCCCGACGGCTCCCTGAAGGTCAACATCCCCAGCAACGTTTCGTTCGACACCAGCAAGGCCGTGCTGAAACCGGCGCTGCTGCCGGTCCTGGACAGCGTGGCCCGGGCCCTGAGCCAGCATCCCGAACTGCGCGCCAAGGCGATCGGCTACACCGATTCCACCGGCACCGACGCCATCAACGTGCCGTTGTCCCAGCGCCGGGCCGGCGCGGTGACGCAATACCTGGCGGGGCAGGGCGTGGCCGCCGACCGCCTCACGGCCGAGGGCCGGGGCGCCGCCAGTCCGGTGGGCGACAACAATACCGCCGAGGGCCGCGCCCTGAACCGCCGCGTGGAACTGTTCCTGTATGCGGTGAAGTAGATGAGCCCAGGCACCGTGCGGTCCCCGCGGACCGCGCGGCGCCTGGCGAATCCGGGCGGCATGCGGGCCGCGAGGTGGCGGCCCGGACGCGGCTCAAGGCTTGCCGGCCGCCTTCAAACGCTGCACGGCCTTCATCGTTTCCTCGACGTGCCTGAGCGGATCGCTGCCCTCATGGACGAAGACGATTTTGCCATCCGTGTTCACCACGTAGGAAATGCGATTCGCCCGATCGGGCGCCAGTCCGCCGGCATCGTAGGCGCGGATGGCACGGCCCTGCGGATCGGAACCGACGGCGAATTTGTCGCGGCATGCTTCGCGTGAGAATTTTTTGAGCGTCTCGATGCCGTCGTGCGAAACACCGATGACGGTCGCGCCCAGGGCGGCGAATTGCGGCGTGGCTTCGGCGAAGGCATTGGCTTCGACCGTGCATCCCTGCGTGAATGCCTTGGGGAAAAAGTAAAGCACGACCGGCCCTTTTTTCAGGGCTTGCGCCATGTCGAACTCGAAGGGCTGACCCGCCACCGCAGCCTGTGTCTTGAACACGGGGGCGGCATCACCCGGTTTGAGCGCCGCCCATGCGGGTGAAAGAACGGCCATGGCGGCCAGGATGGCGATCAGGTGTTTCATGGTTCATGCTTTCTTCAACCGTTTCCTGAGTATGCCACCCCGACCTGTAACGGACAATGCCCGGCCTGTCCGGGCATCGCCGTGACCGGGTGGCCGCCCCGCGGCTACGCCTTGCTGTAGATCTCCGATCCCTGGCCGATGAATTCGGCGGATTTCGCCGCCATGCCCTGCGCCAGGGCGGCGGCTTCGTCCAGGCCGTTTTCCTTGGCGTAGTCGCGCACGTCCTGCGAAATTTTCATGCTGCAGAACTTGGGGCCGCACATCGAGCAGAAGTGCGCCACCTTCATCGAGTCCTTGGGCAGGGTCTCGTCGTGGAAGGCGCGCGCCGTGTCCGGGTCCAGCCCCAGATTGAACTGGTCTTCCCAGCGGAACTCGAAGCGCGCCTTGGACAGGGCGTTGTCGCGGATCGCCGCGCCCGGGTGGCCCTTGGCCAGGTCGGCCGCGTGGGCGGCGATCTTGTAGGTGATGATGCCGTCCTTCACGTCCTTCTTGTTGGGCAGGCCCAGGTGTTCCTTGGGCGTCACGTAGCACAGCATGGCCGTGCCGTACCAGCCGATCAGCGCCGCGCCGATGCCCGAGGTGATGTGGTCGTAGCCCGGCGCGATGTCCGTGGTCAGCGGCCCCAGCGTGTAGAAGGGCGCCTCGTGGCAGTGCTTCAACTGCAGGTCCATGTTCTCGCGGATCATCTGCATGGGCACGTGGCCCGGGCCTTCGATCATGACCTGCACGTCGTGCTTCCAGGCCACCTGGGTCAGTTCGCCCAGCGTGCGCAGTTCGGCGAACTGGGCCTCGTCGTTGGCGTCGTAGCCCGAACCCGGCCGCAGCCCGTCGCCCAGCGAGAAGCTGACGTCGTAGGCCTTCATGATCTCGCAGATGTCCTCGAAGCGTTCGTAGAGGAAGCTTTCCTTGTGGTGCGCCAGACACCATTTGGCCATGATCGAGCCGCCGCGCGACACGATGCCCGTCATGCGGCTGGCCGTCATGGGCACGAAGGGCAGGCGCACGCCCGCGTGGATGGTGAAATAGTCCACGCCCTGCTCGGCCTGCTCGATCAGCGTGTCGCGGAAGATCTCCCAGTTCAGTTCCTCGGCGATGCCGCCGACCTTTTCCAGCGCCTGGTAGATCGGCACGGTGCCGATGGGCACCGGCGAGTTGCGGATGATCCACTCGCGCGTTTCGTGGATGTGCTTGCCGGTGGACAGGTCCATCACCGTGTCGCCGCCCCAGCGGATCGCCCAGGTCATCTTTTCGACTTCTTCGCTGATGTCCGAGCGGATGGCGGAATTGCCGATGTTGGCGTTGACCTTGACCAGGAAGTTGCGCCCGATGGCCATGGGCTCGACCTCGGGGTGGTTGATGTTGGCCGGGATGATGGCGCGGCCGCGGGCGATTTCGTCGCGCACGAATTCGGGCGTGATCCGTTCGGGGATGGCGGCGCCGAAGGACTGGCCGGGATGCTGGCGGGTCAGGCGTTCGGCCAGCCGGGCGCCGTCCGGCCCGCTTTGGCGCAGGGATTCGACGTACTGTTCGCGGCGCAGGTTTTCGCGGATCGCGACGAATTCCATTTCGGGCGTCATGATGCCCCGGCGGGCGTAGTGCATCTGGGACACGTTCGCGCCGGCGCGGGCGCGGCGCGGCGCGCGCTTCAGGTCGAAGCGCAGGGCGTCCAGTTCCGGGTCGGTCAGCCGGGCGCGGCCGTACTGGCTGCTCAGGCCGGGCAGCGTCTCGGTGTCGCCGCGCTCCAGGATCCAGGGCAGGCGCGGGGTGGGCAGGCCCTTGCGGATGTCGATGACGGCTTCGGGGTCGGTGTACGGGCCGCTGGTGTCGTACACCGTCAGGGGCGGATTGGACTCGCCGCCGAACAGGGTGGGCGTGTCGTCCTGGCGGATTTCGCGAAAGGGCACGCGGATGTCGGGCCGGGATCCGGTTTCGTAGATCTTGCGGGATTGCGGCAGCGGTTCGATCGCGGCCAGGTCGACGGTGGCGCGGGCGGCCAGGAATTGCGGAGTGGCGTTCAAGATGTAGCTCCAGGTTCGAAAGAATTTCGGAAATGGAGCCGAGTCGGGGAGGGGGAAAGCGCGTTCCGGAGGGACTGGTCCCGGGAATGGCCTGGAACCGGGGTGGAAACCGCGCACGCTCCCAGCATCGGCATTATCCGTACTGGTACGAAGGGTTTCTCTCAACACGTCGGCCAGGCCGGCGAGTACCCCTGCGTGGGAGGGAGTATACCCCTGCGTGAGGTCTTTTCGCCGCCGGGCCGCCCCAAAGCGAAAAGCGCCCCCCTCGGGGGGGCAGCAAGCGGCCGCAGGCTGCGCAGCGTGGGGGGCATGTTCCGCCGCCGGGCCGCCCCAAGGCGAAAAGCGCCCCCCTCGGGGGGCAGCAAGCGGCCGCAGGCTGCGCAGCGTGGGGGGCATGTTCCGCCGCCG
>CBFGXR010000257.1:0-3519 GCA_965652675.1 uncultured Castellaniella sp. | reverse complement strand
GTCGGCGTGCGAAGCGGCCGCCGCGGACGCCTTCTGCGAGGGCTGCACGAACCGGCCTTCGCGGTTCTGCAGCTGCGCCCAGGCCAGGCCGTTCTGATGGGCGTAGGCGTATTCGACGTAGCCGATGGAATTCGCCAGCTGGCGCACATAGGCGGCCACGCCTTCGTTGCCCTTGCCGCCCTGGCCGGTGGGCCACTTGACCGCCTTGCCCTGGCCGACCTGTTCCTTCCAGGCGGGAGACACCTGGGACAGGTAGTTGGTCCAGCCGAAGGTCGTGCCCGAACCGTCCGAACGGTGCACCACCACGATGCCGGTGGCGGGCAGCTTCAGGTCCTTGTTCAGGGCGGCGATCGCCGGGTCGTTCCATTTCTGGATCTTGCCCAGGAAGATGTCGGCCAGCACCGGGCCGGTCAGCTTGAGCTGGCCTTCCTTGATGCCTTCGATGTTGACGACCGGCACGGTGCCGCCGATGACGGCGGGAAACTGGACCAGGCCGTTCTTCGTCAGGTCTTCCGGCTTCATCGGATCGTCCGAAGCGCCGAAATCGACCGTCTTGGCAATGATCTGCTGCTGGCCGCCGCCCGAGCCGATGGACTGGTAGTTGATGCGATTGCCGGTGACTTCCTGGTATTTGGCCGCCCACTTGGCGTAGATCGGATAGGGGAAGGAAGCGCCCGCGCCCGTCAGGTCGGCGGCGTGCGCCGCGACGCCCGCGGCGGCCATCATCGCCAGGCCGGCGGCGCATTGCGTCAGAATTCGCTTGAACATGTCTTAAACCCTTTGTGGTTTGTGATGATCGGCGATCCGGGCATATTTCCTGGACCGTCAGGACGACATGGTAGAGAGCGGAGGTGACAATTTAATGACAGGGGAAATTCACCCTAACCTGGCCATCAAATGCTGGTGCAGGTTGAACGGCGCGCGGCGGTTGCGCACGCGCAGGTAGCGGCCGTCGGGCTGGGCCGCCCAGGCCAGCTGGTTGTCCCGCCAGGCGAAGGTGAAGGCCTCGTCGATGACCCGGCGCCGCAGGGTCTTGTCCAGCACCGGGAAGGCGAGTTCCACCCGCCGCAGGAAATTGCGGTCCATCCAGTCGGCGGAAGACAGGTACAGGGGCTCGGCGCCGTCCTGGTAGAAATAGAACACCCGCGAATGCTCCAGGAAACGGCCGATGATGGAACGCACCCGGATATGGTCGGACAGCCCGGGCACGCCGGCCTGCAGCGCGCAGGCCCCGCGCACGATCAGGTCGATGCGCACCCCCGCCTGGCTGGCCTCGTACAGGGCGCGGATCACCTCGGGTTCCAGCAGGGAATTCATCTTGGCGCGGATCCGCGCCCGCTTGCCCGCGCGGGCGAATTCGGTTTCCGAACGGATCAGGCGCAGCACGGTCTCGTGCAGGGTGAAGGGCGACTGCAGCAGCAGCTTCAGTTCGCGGCGCGCGCCCAGGCCGGTCAGCAGGGAGAACACCTGGTCCATGTCCTCGCACATCTGCTGGTTGGCCGTCAGCAGGCCGAAATCGGTGTACAGGCGCGCCGTGCGCGGGTGGTAGTTGCCCGTGCCCAGGTGCCCGTAGCGGCGGATGCGGCCGTCCTCGCGGCGCAGCACCAGCGCCATCTTGGCGTGGGTCTTGTGCCCCACCACGCCGTAGCTGACGTGGGCGCCGACCTCTTCCAGACGCGCGGCCCAGTTGATGTTGGTCTGCTCGTCGAAGCGCGCCATCAGCTCGACCACCACCGTGACTTCCTTGCCGGCCTTGGCCGCCGACAGCAGCAGCCCCATCAGTTCGGAGTCCTCGCCGGTGCGGTAGATGGTCTGCTTGATGGCCACGACCTGGGGGTCCAGGGCCGCGCTGCGCAGGAACATCAGCACCGGCTGGAAGGACTGGTAGGGGTGATGCAGCAGATGGTCGCGCGCCGCGATGGCCGCGAACAGTTCGTCGGGCCGCTCCAGGCCGCCGTCGAACGGCGCCGGCATGCGCGGCCGGAAGGGTGGATATTCCAGATCGGGACGGCTGACCCGGTTGCACAGCTGCATCAGCCGGGCCAGGTTGACCGGTCCGTTGACGCGGTAGGTGTCGGCCGCCCCGAGGCTGAATTCACGCTGCAGGAACAGTTCCAGGTCGGGCGGCATGGCATGCGCGATCTCCAGGCGCACCGAGGCCCCGAAGTTGCGCTGCGACAATTCGCCCTGCAGCGCCTGGCGCAGGTTGGTGATTTCTTCCTCGTCCACGAACAGGTCGCTGTTGCGCGTCACCCGCCACTGGTAGCAGCCCTGGACATTCATCCCCGGGAACAGTTCGCCGACGAAGGCGTTGATCAGGGTGGTCAGCAGCATGAAGCCGTCGGGGATGCCGGCGATCTCGGCGGGGACCTTGATCATGCGCGGCAGCGCGCGCGGGGCCTGGACGATGGCGATGTGGCCCTCGCGGCCGAAGGCGTCTTCGCCGCTGAGCGAGACGATGAAATTCAGGCTCTTGTTGTAGACGCGCGGAAAGGGATGCGCCGGATCCAGGCCGATGGGGGTCAGCAGCGGGATCACGTCGCGGCGGAAGATGCCGTAGGCCCATTCCCGCTGCAGGTCGGTCCAGCCCGTCGAATAGATCAGGCCCACCCCGTGTTCCATCAGCTTGGGCATGACCTCGCCGGTGAGCAGGCGGTTCTGGCGGTCCACCAGGGCGTGCGCGGCCCGCTGGACCCGGTCGAAGGATTCGTCGGGCGTCATGCCGTCCACGGCCCGCAGTTCCGGCGTCTGGCGCTGCTGTTCCTTCAGGCTGGCCATGCGGATCTCGAAGAACTCGTCCAGGTTCGAGCCGACGATGCACAGATAGCGCAGGCGTTCCAGCACCGGCACGTCCGTGCGCTCGGCCATGGAGAGCACCCGCTCGTTGAATTTCAGCACCGACAATTCGCGGTTCAAAAGCACTGGCATTTCCTCGACGGCCCGCATGCGCGCCTCACAATCCTGTCATGAATCGGCCACTATAATCGCACAGTGTGACATTTTCTGGTAAGGCCATGGACAACCGGCTCGCCTCGATCGACCTGGGCTCGAACACCTTCCGGCTATCCATCGGGCGCATCGTGCGCCATGGCGACACGGCCCAGATCTACGCCGAGGACAAGCTGCGCGAACTGGTCGCCCTGGCCAACGGCCTGGACGAACACAAGCGCATCGACGCCGCCACCGTGGACCAGGCCCTGGCGGCGCTGCGGCGCTTCGGCGAACGGCTGCGCGGCTTTCCGCCCGCCAACGTCCGCGCCGTGGCCACCAACACCTTCCGGGTGGCGCGCAACGCGGCCGAAATCCTGCCCGCGGCGGAACGCGCCCTGGGCTTTCCGATCGAAATCATTTCCGGCCAGGAAGAAGCCCGCCTGATCTACCTGGGCGTGATCCAGGACCTGCCGCCGTCGGACCACCGCCGGCTGGTGATCGACATCGGCGGCGGCTCCACCGAATTCATCATCGGCCAGGGCGACCAGCCCCTGGAACTGGCCTCGCTGGAACTGGGCTGCACCACCT
>CBFGXR010000256.1:0-3521 GCA_965652675.1 uncultured Castellaniella sp. | reverse complement strand
GCATGATGTGATGCGGGCGCGCCGCGCCATCGCGGCCGAATGACGGGCGATGCCTTTAGAGGCACCGCCCGTTTTCTTTTTGCCGCCGGGCCGCCCCAAGGCAAAAAGCGCCCCCTCGGGGGGGCAGCAAGCGGGCGGAGCCACGCGCGGCGTGGGGGTGTTTTCGCAGTGTGCCGGCGGGCGCGCGTTCTGTATTGAAGGAAATTGCGGCCGCGCCCGGTGAGGGCGATCCGGCCCGGTCAGGCCCGGAAGCGGCCGGGCGTCACGCCCGCATGGGCCTTGAAGACCCGCTGGAAGTGCGCCTGGTCCGCAAAGCCCAGGCGCAGGGCGACTTCCGAAAGGCCGACACCCTGCCGGATCCATGTCCGGGCCAGGTTGATGCGCTGGTTCAGCCGCCAGGCGTGCGGCGGCATGCCGGTGACGTTCCGGAAGGCGCGGATCAGCTGATAGCGGCTCAGGTCCGCGAGGCGCGCCAGTTCGGCCAGGGGGATGTCGGCGTCCGGTGCGGCGTGCAGGCGGTCCAGGGCGGGCCGGATCCGTGCGGCCGATGCCGCCGGCACGATCGGCGCCTCGATGCGCAGGCCCGACCCGGTGTCGGCGCGGCCCATGAACTCGATCAGCGCCGACTCTTTGTCGCCTGGATCGGCCGTGGAAAACAGCAATGCGTTGAGCCGGCGGAAGCGCCCGTAGGCCACCGGATCCGTGTCGATGCGCACCGGTTCGGCCCTGTCCGCCGGGTCCCGGGCGTATTCCCGCCGGACGGCCCGCAGCCAGTCCGCGTCCAGGTGCAGCATCTGGTAGCTCCAGGCGGTGTCGGGTGCCGGGTTGCAGGCGTGCACGCGCCCGGCCGGCACGAAGACCAGGGTCCCGGGGCGCAGCGCAACCGGGCCGTCCGGCGCGCCGGTGAAGACGCTGCGGCCCTCGTCGACGGCACCGATGGAAAAGGTCGGATGGTGGTGCGGCGCGTAGCAGGCGCGGCTGCGGCAGGCGCGGCGGCTTTCGGCGAAAGGCAGCGCCGGATCGCGCCAGAACGACGCGGGCGATTCGTCGCGTGCGACGGGGCCGGCAAGCGATCGTCCGGTCGGCGGGGGGCTCATGGCGCTTCCGCCTGCCGGATCCGGGGCAGGTTGATTTCGATCCAGTCGGCCAGGATCCGCACTTTCTCGGCGGCCTCGCGGCCCAGCGGGGTCAGGCTGTATTCGACGTGGGGCGGTACGACTTCCAGGGCGGTGCGCAGCACCAGCCCGTCGCCCTCGAGCCACTGCAGGGTCTGCGCCAGCATGCGCTCGCTGACGCCGCCGATGGCGCGCCGCAGTTCGCTGAAGCGGTGCGTCCGGTCTTCCAGGACGATCAGCACCAGCACGCCCCAGCGGCTGGTGACATGTTTGAGCACTTCGCGCGAGGGGCAGTCGGCGGCCAGCAGGTTGCCGGGCCGAAGCCGCTGCGACAGGGGCAGGGGGGCGGCGGATCCGGCGGCCGTGGCGGAGAGGGATTTCGTGGTCATGGAGCAATACTAACATTTTTGTGCGTACTTACTAAAAGTTTGTTCATGAGTTAGAGTGGAGCCACATTCAACCGAGCCACACTCGATTTTCAAGGACGAAACATCATGACCATTGCCATCACCGGCGCCACGGGCCAACTGGGCCGCCTCATCGTCGAACGACTGAAGACCCGCGTGGAGCCCGCCCGCCTGCGGGCGCTGGTCCGCACGCCCGCCAAGGCGGCCGACCTGGGGATCCAGGCGCTCGAGGCCGATTACGACCGGCCGTCCACCCTGGCGGCGGCGCTGGCGGGTGTGGACACGCTGATGCTGGTGTCATCCAGCGAGGTCGGCCGCCGTACCGAACAGCACCGCCATGTGATCGAGGCGGCCCGGGCGGCGGGCGTGCGGCGCATCGTCTACACCAGCCTGCTGCATGCCGACACCTCGGAACTCAGCCTGGCGGGCGAGCACCGGGACACCGAACGGATGCTGAAGGACTCCGGCCTGGCCTGGACGATCCTGCGCAACGGCTGGTACACCGAGAACTACATGGGTGCTGTGGCGGGCGCCCTGGCGGACGGCGCGCTGGCCGGCAGCGCCGGCCAGGGCCGGATCGCCTCGGCCGCGCGCGCCGACTATGCCGAAGCGGCCGCCGTGGTCCTGGCCGGCGCGGGTCATGAGGGGCGGACCTACGAACTGGCCGGCGATGCGGCCTACACGCTGGATGAACTGGCCGCCGAGCTCTCGCGCCAGTCGGGCCGGACGATTCCCTACCGCGACCTGCCCGAGGCCGACTACGCCGCCATCCTGGCGGGCCACGGCCTGCCGCCGGACCTCGCCCGGGCGATCGCCAGCTGGGACGCCGGTGCGTCCCGGGGGGCGCTGTTCGACGACGGCCACCAGTTGTCGGCGTTGATCGGCCGGCCGACGACGCCGCTGTCCGAGTCCGTGGCGGCGGCGCTGAAGGCCTGACGGGGTCGGGGCCGCAGCCTGTCCCGCGAGCCGTTCAGGCCCTTGCTGCCGCGGGATCGGCGCCCGCCGCCGGATGATGTCGCAGGCAGCGATGGACGTAGAGCAGCAGCGCGAGGCACAGGGCGATGCAGGCCACGTTGGTGCCGGCCCACCCGAGTCCCTGCAGCAGCAGAGCGGGCAGGAAGGCGCCGGCGGTCGCCATCACGGACAGGCCCAGGTCGTTCAGGCCCTGCGCCTCGATCGCATGGGGCTGGTCGCCCAGCACCCGGGCGAGCAGGGCGCCGCCGCCCACGTAGGCGAAGTTCCAGCCCAGGCCCAGGACCACCAGGCTGGCGACGAGCATGGCGTAGCCGTCGGCCAGGAGGTTCAGGACGCTGGCGGCGATCAGCAGGACGATGCCGCCGGAAATCACGGTCCTGATCCCGAGGCGGGCGATGATCGCGCCGGTGAAGAAGGACGGCGCGAACATCGCCACCACGTGCCACTGGATGGCCGTGCCGACCGCCGAAAAGTGCATGTGCAGGCCGGCCATGTGCAGCGAGGCCTGCACCATCAGCAGATTCATGATGCCGTAGCCGAGCGCGGCCACGGCGATCGCCGCCGCCAGGGCGGGCGTGCGCCGGACGATGTCCCGGGCGGCGCCCGCGTGCCCGCCCGCGGCGGCCGCCCGGGGCCGCGCGGCGCCCGGCGTTTCCCGCACCGCCAGGTGGACCAGGAAGGACAGCAGCGCCAGGCCGATGAAGGCGGCATAGCACAGGGCGAAGGGCGCGTAGCCGGCGACGTCCTTCAGGCGGTCCGCCAGCAGGGGGCCGGCGAGGGCCGCCAGGACGCCGCCCGCCACGACCAGCGAGAGGGCCCTGGGCTTGAGCCGCGCGTCCAGGCCGTCCGTGGCCGCGAAGCGGTTGAAGTTGGCGAAGGCGATGTAGGCGCCCAGCAGGGCGTGCGACACGATCAGCAGCATGAACGAGGTCCGCGTCACGGCGAGATAGCCCGTGGCCCCGGACAGCGCCAGGGGAACGGTCGCCAGCAGGAACGCGGGCTTGCGTCCGATGCGGGCCATCAG
>CBFGXR010000255.1:0-3525 GCA_965652675.1 uncultured Castellaniella sp. | reverse complement strand
CCGGCCAGGCGCGGGACGCGGCGATGGTCCGGACGCTGCAGGATTTCGTGAAGGCCTCGGTCGCTCCCTACAAGTACCCGCGCGCCGTGCAGTTCATGGATGCGCTGCCCCGGACGCAGACCGGCAAGCTGCAGCGTTTCAAGCTGCACGGCCTGGATTAGTGTGAACAGGTCCCAGGGCGATGGCCGGCGGGGTTTGTTCTATGCTTGAGGGCTGCGGATGGTGCCGGCGCATGGTGCGGGCATCCGCCATGGCCGGCAATTCGATCGAAAGGAGAGTGCGCGCGTGACCGCTCATGCCAAACATTTCCGCCTGGTGCAGTCCCTGGGCGATGACCACATCGGCCTGGAGGCGCGCGCGCAGCTCGACGATCACATGGAGACCAGGATCTGGCTGCGCCTGCTGGCCTGCAGCACGCAGATCGAGCACCAGATCCGCCAGTTGCTGCGCACGCGTTTCGCGACCAGCCTGCCCCGTTTCGACTACCTGGCCCAGCTGGACCGGCATCCGGACGGCCTGCGCATGAACGTGCTGTCGCGCTACCTGATGGTGACCGGCGGCAACGTGACCGGCCTGACGGACCAGCTCGTCAAGGAAGGGCTGGTGCGCCGCATCGTCAATCCCGAAGACCGCAGATCCTGGCGCGTGGCGCTGACCGACAAGGGCCGCGTCGAGTTTTCGGAGATGGCCGCCGAACACGAGCACTGGCTGGTCGAGATGTTCAAGGGCCTGCCCACGGAGAGCCGGGACGCCCTGTACGAGCACCTGGGCCACCTGAGGGTCCATCTGGCGAATCGCCAGGGCGAGATCGAAGCCGCGGTCGAGGCCGCGGCCGCGCCGCGCGCCACGGGGCGCAAGGGCGCCGGGTCGCCCGGTTGAGCCGGGTCGCCGCCCTCCCGATTGACAGGCATTTACTTCACAAGTAAATTAAATACAAATAAACGAAATTCCAAGGCATCAGGAGACACGCGATGAAGATCGTCTGCATCGGCGGCGGGCCGGCCGGCCTGTATCTGGCCCTGCTCATGAAGAAGCTGAACGCGCGGCACGAGATCGTCGTCGTCGAGCGCAACCGGCCCTACGACACGTTCGGCTGGGGCGTGGTGTTCTCCGACGCCACCATGGACAACATGCGGCAGTGGGACCGCGAGACGGCCGACGAGATCCAGGAGGCCTTCAACCACTGGGACGATATCGAACTGCGCTTCAAGGGGCGCGCCATCCGGTCGGGCGGGCACGGCTTCGTGGGGATCGGCCGCAAGAAACTGCTGAACATCCTGCAGGCGCGTTGCGAGCGGCTGGGCGTGGAGCTGGTCTTCGAGACCGAGGCGGAATCCGACGAGGACTATCCGGACGCGGACCTGGTCATCGCCAGCGACGGCATTTCCTCCAGGATCCGGGGCAAGTACGCCGAGACCTTCCAGCCGGACATCGTCACGCGCCCGAACCGCTACATCTGGCTGGGCACGAACAAGCTCTACGACGCCTTCACCTTCGACTTCCGCAAAACCGAGCACGGCTGGTTCCAGGCGCACATCTACAAGTTCGACGAAAAGACCACCACCTTCATCGTCGAATGTCCCGAGCACGTCTGGCTGGCGCACGGCCTGGACCAGGCCGACCAGCAGCAGTCGATCGCCTTCTGCGAAAAACTGTTCGACGAGGGTAACCTGGAAGGCGCGAAGCTGATGACCAACGCGCGCCACCTGCGCGGGGCGGCCTGGCTGAATTTCCAGCGCGTGGTGTGCGGGCAGTGGTGGCTGAAGAACGCGCACGGCAGCCATGTCGTGCTGATGGGCGACGCGGTGCACACGGCGCACTTCGCGATCGGCTCGGGCACCAAGCTGGCGATCGAGGACGCCATCGAGCTCACGCGCCAGTTCCAGTTGCTGGGCGACGACGCGGCGCACCTGCCCGAGGTGCTGACCGCATACCAGGAGGCGCGCCGCATCGAGACCCTGCGCCTGCAGAACGCCGCCTGGAATGCGATGGAATGGTTCGAGGTCTGCGGCGAACGCTACTGCGACCAGTTCGAGCCCGAACAGCTCATGTATTCCATGCTGACGCGCAGCCAGCGCATCAGCCACGAAAACCTGCGCCTGCGCGACACGGCATGGCTGGAAGGCTACGAACGCTGGTTCGCCGAACGGGCGAACGTGCCCGCGCAGGCCGGCCCTGTCGCGCCGCCCATGTTCACCCCCTGGACGGTGCGGGGCCTGACGCTCAAGAACCGCGTCGTGGTCTCGCCCATGGCGCAGTATTCGGCCGAAGACGGCTTGGTGGGGGATTACCACCTGGTGCACCTGGGCGCACGCGCCCAGGGCGGCGCCGGCCTGGTGTTCGCCGAGATGACCTGCGTCAGCCCCGAAGGCCGCATCACCCCGGGCTGCCCGGGCCTGTACCGGTCCGAGCACACGGCGGCGTTCAAGCGGATCGCCGACTGGATTCACGACAACACCGACGCCAGGTTCGCCATCCAGATCGGCCACGCGGGCGCCAAGGCCTCCACGCGCCGGGCCTGGGACGGCATCGACCAGCCGCTGCCGGAAGGCAACTGGCCGCTGATCTCCGCCTCGCCGCAGCAGTACCTGGAAGGCGTGAGCCAGGTCTCGCGGGCCATGACGCGGGCCGACATGGACGAGGTCACGGCGCAGTTCGTCGCCTCGGCGCGTGCCGCCGACGAGGCGGGCGCCGACTGGCTGGAGCTGCACTGCGCCCACGGCTACCTGCTGTCGTCCTTCATCTCGCCGCTGACCAACCACCGGACGGACGAATACGGCGGTTCGCTGGCCAACCGGCTGCGCTATCCGCTGGAGGTATTCGAAGCGGTGCGCGCGGTCTGGCCGGAACACAAGCCGATGTCGGTGCGCATTTCGGCGCACGACTGGGTCGAGGGCGGCATCACGCCTGCGGACGCCGTGGAAGTCGCCCGCGCGTTCAAGGCCGCCGGCGCGGACATGATCGACGTGTCCTCGGGGCAGGTGAGCAAGCGGGAAAAACCGATCTACGGGCGCATGTTCCAGACGCCGTTCGCCGACCGGATCCGCCAGGAGGCGGGCATCCCCACGATCGCGGTGGGCGCGATCAGCGAGGCCGACCACGTCAACAGCATCCTGGCGGCGGGCCGCGCGGACCTGTGCGCGGTGGCGCGGCCGCACCTGGCCAATCCGGCCTGGACGCTGACCGAGGCCGCCCGGATCGGCTACATCGGCGCCGGGTGGCCTAGGCAGTACCGTTCGCCCAAGCAGCAGATGGAAAGCAACTTCGCGCGGGAAAAGGCCCTCCAGGCCGCGGCCGCGCAGGGGCACTGAGCATGGCAATCGACAAGACGGCCGGCCGCCACGCGCTGGTGACCGGCGGCGGCCGGGGCATCGGCGCGGCCATCGCCCAGCGCCTGGCGGCCGACGGCCTGCGGGTGACGGTCCTGGGGCGGAGCCAAGGGCCGGTCGAGGCCCTGGCGGCCCGGGACCCCGGACGCCTGCACGCCGTGACCGCTAGCGCACAAAAAGAAAGGGCGCCCGCTGG
>CBFGXR010000254.1:0-3539 GCA_965652675.1 uncultured Castellaniella sp. | reverse complement strand
CAGCCCGTCGCGGCGGGCCAGCGCATAGGCTTCCGGGTGCTGGGGATCGGAGTAGACGATCAGGTAGGTGCGGCCGGCCAGGTTGTCGACGATGACCAGTTCGTCGATCTGCAGCAGCATGATGTCGGGCGTGCCCGGCTGCTGGCCGGCCGGGCGCGGCTTGACGCAGGGACCCAGGCGCGGTTCGATGTGGCGTACGGTGTCGTAGCCGAAATAGCCCGCCAGGCCGCCGGCGAAGCGCGGCATGCCGGGGCGCATGGCCACGCGGAAGCGTTTCTGGAAGGCCTCGATGAAGGCCAGGGGGTCGCCTTCGTGGGTTTCCACGACCTGGCCGCGGGTGACGACCTCGGTGGTGGTGCCGGTGGCGCGGATCAGGGTCTTGGCCGGCAGGCCGATGAAGGAGTAGCGGCCGAAGCGCTCGCCCCCCACCACCGATTCCATCAGGCAGCTGTTGCGGCCGGCTTCCGGTCCCGCGTGGGCCAGCTTCAGGTAGATCGCCAGGGGCGTGTCCAGGTCGGCGTAGGTTTCCGCGATCAGCGGAATCCGGTTGTAGCCTTGGGCGGCCAGTGCGTTGAATTCGATTTCCGTCATGGTGGTCTCTGGGTGGGGAGATGGACCGGGACAGAATTGAAACAGCCCGGCCGATCAGGGGTCCGGGCTGTGGAGGCGGGCGGCGCGGGAAGGCCCGCGCGCCGGGTGACCGTGACTACCCGGAACAAAAACACCACCAGCGCCAATAGGCGCCGGCGGTGATCGGGTAATAACGGATGATGTTCATGCGTGTTCGGTCTGTGAAGTCGCGTCGGCGGCCCACTGCGCGGCCTCGACGATGGAGTCAACTATAGCATCCACCGGCAGGCTCTGCACGGGACGGCCTTCGTTGTAGCCGTAGGGCAGGGCCAGCACGCGCATGCCGGCGGCGTTGGCGGCCAGGGCGTCGTTGATCGAGTCGCCGATGAACAGGGCCTGGGCGGGCGCGATGCCCAGCAGGTCGCAGGCGTGGAACAGCGGCATGGGGTCGGGTTTCTTGCGTTCGCAGGTGTCGCCGCAGACCACGGCGTCGAAATAGCCGTCCAGGCCCATCTGGCGCAGCAGGGGGCCGGTGAATTCGGTGCCTTTGTTGGTGACCACGGCCAGGCGGGCCCCCTGGTCGCGGAAGGCCTGCAGTCCCGCCAGCACGCCGGGGTACAGGCGGCTGCGCTGGCCGTTCAGGGCGCGGTAGTGGTCCTGGTAGCGGGCCAGGCCGCGCATGACCATGTCCACGCTGGCGGGGCAGCCTTCGTGGCCCAGGGTGCGGATGACCAGTTGCTCCACGCCCTTGCCGACGTAGGTGGCGATGATGTCCTCGGCGATCGGCGTCAGGCCCATGTCCTGGCGCATGGCGTTGGCGGCGTCCGCCAGATCGGGGATGGTGTCCAGCAGGGTGCCGTCCAGGTCGAACAGAATTCCGGGAAATTGCATGGTGTCGCGCGCCGGGAAAAGCGGCCGCACCGGATCGGCGGCCAGGTGAATCGTGAGAGCGCCGGGGCGGGTCGGTATGCCGGCGTTGGCGGGCGTCATCGTATCATCACCGGGGGAAACATGCCGCCCCGTCTGGTAACGCGGTCGTTACGAACCCTGGCGCCGGCGGGCGTCGCCTCGGGCGATGTCATCGCGCAGGGCGGCGATCACGCGGGGGTAGTCCGGCTGGCCGAACACGGCCGAGCCCGCCACGAAGGCGTCGGCCCCGGCGGCGCGGATGTCGGCGATGTTGTCGGCCTTGACCCCGCCGTCGACCTCCAGGTCGATGGCCTGGCCGCCCTCGGCCCGCCAGCGGTCGATGCGCGCGCGCGCCTGGGCGAGCTTGTCCAGGGTATGCGGGATGAAGGACTGGCCGCCGAAGCCCGGGTTGACCGACATCAGCAGGATCAGGTCGAGGCGTTCCATGACGTGGTCCAGCCATTCCAGCGGCGTGGCCGGGTTGAACACCAGGCCGGCGCGACAGCCCTGGTCGCGGATTAGGGCCAGGGTGCGGTCGACGTGGCGCGAGGCCTCCGGGTGGAAGCTGATGATGTCCGCGCCGGCCTTGGCGAAGGCGGGCACGAGCGCGTCGACGGGCTCGACCATCAGATGGACGTCGATGGGCGCGGTGGTGTGGGGGCGCAGGGCGGCGCACACCATGGGCCCCATGGTCAGGTTGGGGACGTAGTGGTTGTCCATGACGTCGAAGTGGATCCAGTCGGCGCCGGCGGCGACCACGTCGGCGACTTCCTCGCCCAGGCGGGCGAAGTCGGCGGACAGCAGGCTGGGGGCGATGCGGGCGGCGGGCAGTTCGGTCATGGCGAAGGAGGGTCCGGATATGTCATGATGACGGTTTTGCAGCCCTCATTTTAGTGCACCCTCCGGGTGCCGCTTCCGTATGAAATTCCAATGGTTGTCCGTGGCCGCGCTGGTCGCCCTGAGCGCCTGTTCCACGGTGCCGCTCGAGGAACCCGCCCCCGGCGGCGAACCCGGCGGCGGCGTATCGGTCGAACAGCCCCTGGCCGTGCCGCCGCTTTCGGCCTTGCCGGAAACCCCCGCGCGGCCTCTGCAGGGGCGCTATACGGCGGTCTCCTGGGACAGCGTGCCGGGCTGGGAAGGCGACGACCTGACCCATGCCTGGAAGGCGCTGCTGAACGATTGCCGGGGCCTGATGCGGCCCGTGTCGGGCTCGCTGGCGCTGCCGGCGCGCGCGGCGCCCCGCGCCTGGCAGCCGGTCTGCCAGGCCGCCGCGCAGTCCGGCCTGGGGGCCGAGGCCGGCGGGCCGGCCGTGCGCCGGTTCCTGCAGGAACAGCTGCGTCCCTGGCGGCTGGACGATGCCTCCGGGCAGGCCGCCGGCGGCACGGTGACGGGCTATTACGAACCGCTCATCCGGGCGTCGCGCACCCGCGAAGGATCCTATCAGTGGCCGCTCTATGCCACGCCGGACGACCTGCTGACCATCGACCTGGGGTCGGTCTATCCTGAACTGGCCGGCAAGCGGGTGCGCGGCAAGCTCGACGGCCGCCGGGTGGTGCCCTACGACACGCGGGCCCAGATCACGTCCGATCCGGCCCGCCAGCCGGCGGTGATCGTCTGGGCGGACGATCCGGTCGAGGCCTTTTTCCTGCAGATCCAGGGTTCGGGGCGGGCCGTCCTGCCCGACGGCGGGGTGTTGCGGCTGGCCTACGCCGACCACAACGGCCGGCCGTACGCCTCCATCGGCCAGTGGCTGGCCCGGCAGGGCGAAATGCCGCTGGCCCGGACGTCCATGCAGAACATCAAGGCCTGGGCGCGCGCGCACCCGGATCGCGTGCCCGAACTGCTGAACGTGAATCCGGCCATGGTGTTCTTCCGCGAGGAACCCATCGTCGATCCGGAACTCGGCCCCCGGGGCGCCTACGGGGTGCCGCTGCTGCCGCGGCGGTCGATCGCGGTCGATCCGGCCTTCGTGCCGCTGGGCACGCCGGTCTTCCTGGACGCCGGTCCCCAGGGCGGCGCTCAGCCGCCCGTGCTGAATCTACCCAAGGACGATGCCCGGA
>CBFGXR010000253.1:0-3558 GCA_965652675.1 uncultured Castellaniella sp. | reverse complement strand
GGGCCGTGCTGTCGGCGCGCCGTCCCAGCAGGGCCATGGAGAGATGGCCCGGGGCGTCCGGCGGCAGCGTGGCGCCCGGACGCGCCGCCAGGGCCGGCAGCTGTTCGGGCGATTGGCCCAGCAGGGCGGCGAGCTGGTGATGCAGCAGCTGGGCGTTGTTGCGCGCCTGGCTGAGCTGCACCCGGGCGGACGAGACCGCCGAATCGGCCTGGTCCACGTCCACCTGGGTGCCCAGGCCGTTCTTGTAGCGGTCGCGGGTGATGTCCAGGGCTTCCTGCAGCTTGCTGGCGATGTGGCCGATGGCTTCGGCCTGGGCCTGGGCGTTCTGCAGCTGGAAGTAGGCCTGGGAGACCGCCGAGACCAGCAGCACGCGCGCCTGCTGGCGGCTGGCTTCGGCGGCGGCGGCGCGCTGGGCCGAGGCGCCGGCCAGCGCGCGCTGGCGGCCCCACAGGTCCAGGTTGAAGTCCAGCTGCAGCCCCAGGCCGGTGTCGGTCTGGTACGAACCGCCCAGGGGGGGCGGGTAGATGTAGTTTTCGCTGTAGCGTTCCCGGGTCAGGTGGTAGTTGGCATTCACCTGCGGCCATTGCACGGCGCGCGCGCCGCGCGCGGCGGCCCGGGCGATGCGCACGCGGGCGGCGGCGGCATCCAGGGACGGGTTCGAACGCAGGGCCTGGTCGATCAGGCCGTCCAGCTGGGCGTCCTGGTAGCGCGACCACCAATGGTCGCCCGGCCAGGCGAGGGTGGCGTCGGTCAGTCCCAGGGTCTGGGCGTCGAGCGCCCGGGTGGCGGGCGCGCCTGGATCCATGGGGGCGCAGGCGGAAAGCGACAGGGCAAGCAGCAGGGGGATGAGCGGTTTCATGCTGACAGGAAGCTGAATATTGTTGATGAGGTCTGTATCTGACTAGTCAGTTATGGGGCGCGAACGACCACCTTCGCGATCGTTCGGGGACGTCAGGGGTTGTCGGGGCGGTCCGCCGCCTGCTGGAGATACTGTTCGCCGTTCGCGATCATGCGCTTGAGCAGGGCGATCAGCATGCGGATTTCGTCTTCGGAAAATCCGTTCAGGTGGATGTTCAAGGTATGGGCGATGGCGGGCAGGACCTGATCGGCCACCGTGCGGCCCGCGTCCGTCAGGACGATCTTCACGACGCGCCGGTCCTCGGGCACGCGCTCGCGCCTCAGGAAGCCCTTGGATTCCAGGCGATCCAGCATGCGCGTGGTGGCGCCCGTGTCCACGTCCAGGGCGCGGGCCAGTTCGGCCGGGGTGTCGATGCCCCGGTGCAGGATCAGCAGCAGGGGACGCCATTGATTGGCCGTCAGGCCCATGGGGCAGGCGCGCAGGTCGATGACCCGGTGCAGCAGGTTGTGCACGTGCTTGACGAGCAGGCCGACGTTGCGTTCGGGAGTGAGATCGCCGGGGATGCCGCCGTAATACTGGCAGGCGCCGTCTTGCGGAGGGAAGGGTTGGCCATCGGGCCGAGTGTCTTGCATGTTAAAATTCTACCAGATCAATATCTGACTAGGCAAATAAAAAATGGCGATGCCTTCCCGCGGCATGTTCTGGACCGGTTTCGTGCTGGCGGGCCTGGGGGCCGTGCTGTTTTCGGCCAAGGCGATCGTCGCCAAGCTGCTGTACCTGCACGGGGTGGACGCGCTGGACGTGATCGGCTTTCGCATGCTGCTGGCGCTGCCGTTCTTCGCCGGCATCGCCCTGGTCCAGATGTCGCGCGCGCGCCGGGGGCTGCTGGCGCCGCTGAGCCGGCGCGACGGCCTGCGCATCGCGGTGCTGGGCTTCATCGGCTATTACCTGTCCAGCTTCCTGGATTTCATGGGGCTGCAGTACATTTCCGCCGGGCTGGAGCGCCTGATCCTGTTCCTGTCGCCGACCTTCGTGCTGCTGTTCTCGGCCTGGTTCCTGCGCAAGCCCGTCGCCTCGCGCCAGTGGCTGGCCATGGCTCTGGCCTATGGCGGGGTGGCCCTGGTGTTCTGGGCCGACCTGTCGATCACGGGCGAGGACGTCGTCCTGGGCTCGGCCTGCGTGCTGGGCGCGGCGTTTTCCTATTCCATGTACCTGATCGGCTCGGGCGAGCTGGTCGAGCGGGTCACGGCCACCCGGTTGACGGCCTACGCGATGACGGTGTCGGCCGGGGTGACGATGGTGCACTTCTTCGCGGTCAAGGGCCTGGCCGGACTGGACCAGAGCCTGCCGGTCTACGGCCTGTCGCTGATCCACGCCACGGTGAACACGGTGTTGCCGACGTTCATGATCATGTGGTCGGTGGCGCGCATCGGCGCGCCGCTGACGGCCCAACTGGGCCTGCTGGGACCGGTGTCGATCCTGTTCCTGGCCTGGCTGTTCCTGGGCGAGCCGATCACCGCGCCGCAGGTGGCGGGCACGATCCTGGTGGCGATTTCCGCCGTCGTGCTGGGGCACCGGCCTAAAGCCTAACGCTTCTCCGCCCAGACCGCCTCGTTGAATCCCACCGTCACGCTGCCGTCGGGCCATTCGACCACCGGGCGCTTGATGAGGCTGGGCTGATCCAGCATCAGCCGGGTGGCGCTGGCGGCATCCAGGATCCGCGCCTGCGACTCGGGCGGCAGCTTGCGCCAGGTCGTGCCCTGGCGGTTGACGAGTTTTTCCCAGCCCGCCTGGGCGATCCATTGCGGCAATCGCGCCTCGGGCACGCCGGCTTTCTTGAAGTCGTGGAACCGGTAGGGCCGCTGTTGCGCATCCAGCCAGGCGCGGGCTTTCTTGACGGTGTCGCAGTTGGGGATGCCGTAGACGGTCAGGCTCATTTCATGCTCTCTTCGATTTCGTCGCGGTGCACGTCGTGGGTGACGAAGCCGGCCGCGTTGTCGGGCATGGCTAGGTACCGGGGATGGCCCAGCGTGTCGCCGATGTCGTGCAGGCCCGTGGCCCAGTGTTCGCGCATCGTCGCAAGCCCGAACTGGTAGTCGCGGAAATGCTGCTCGTAGGGCTTGTCGCGGTAGATCAGGTGGATGATGTTGCTGCGCTTGTCGCTGGCCAGCGCCGTGGCCTGCTTGCAGGCCGGATCGCCGTCGCGCAGCTTGGCCGGCACCTTGTCCAGGACCTCGCGCAGCAGGCGCTGCATCCTGCGGTAGGCCTGCATCTGGTCGGTCACCAGCCGGGTGCGGCTGGAATAGCGGATGTCCTGGACGCGGTCGCCGACTTCGCTCAGGCTGCGCGGCACCGGGCCGCGCGCCGACCACAGGTCCACCTGGAACACCAGCGTGTCCCGGGCCAGGTTCTGCTCCAGGATCCGGGACAGGGGCGTGTTGGACACCAGGCCGCCGTCCCAGTAGTACTCGCCGTCGATCTCGATGGCCGGAAAGGCCGGGGGCAGGGCGCCCGAGGCCATGAAATGCTCCGGCCGCAGGCGGGTGCGGCGGTTGTCGAAATAGACGAAATTGCCGGTGCGCACGTTGACGGCGCCGACCGACACGCGCAGGCCGCCGTCGTTGATGCGGTCGAAATCGCACAGGGATTCCAGCGTGTCCTTCAGCGGCCGGGTGTCGTAGTGGCCGACGCAGGCGGGG
>CBFGXR010000252.1:0-3578 GCA_965652675.1 uncultured Castellaniella sp. | reverse complement strand
ACCTATGCCGTCAAATGCCGCGCCATGGGCGGGCGCGAACCCTCCCCCCAGGACGTCGCGGCCTGTCTGCCCTGGCTGCGCCGGCAGATCGCCCTGCTGCGGCCGCGCTGGATCCTGGCGCTGGGCCGGGTGGCCGCGCGGGCGGTGACCGGGTCGGATGGGGATCTGGATGCCTTGCGCGGCGGTCCGCATCAGTATGTGCCCGACCAGGGCGAACCGATCCCGGTCTGGGTCACGCACCAGCCCTCGTCGCTGCTGGTGCGCTCCGCCTGGAAGGCGGAAGCCTGGCGTGACCTGGCGGGTCTGGCGCGGGCCGTGCGGGAAAGCCGGCCGTAGGTCTTGCGCGCGCCCGCTCGGCTCAATGCAGGGCGGTGCCGTGCCCCGTCTGCCCGATCATCCCGTTCAGTTCCGGATGGGCGCGGTGGTTGAGCCGGTTCCAGTGTATGAAGACCAGCATCAGGCAGGCCACCAGGATGCCGAACAGGGCGATGATCAGGTTGATGGACAGGCCCAGCCACAGCATCAGGCTGTACATGGCCAGCATCAGCAGGATGTTCAGCTGTTCGTTGAAGTTCTGCACGGCGATCGAATGGCCGGCCGACAGCAGCACGTGGCCGCGATGCTGCAGCAAGGCGTTCATGGGGACCACGAAGAAGCCCGACAGGCCGCCGATCAGCAGCAGCAGGCAGTACACCGCCCAGGTCGTGTAGACGGCCGGCATCAGCAGCACCACCAGCCCCATGGCCACGCCCACCGGCAGGACCGACAGCGCGCGGCGCAGCGGCACCCGGCCGGCGCAGATCGCGCCGATTACGGTGCCGAAGGCCGCCACGCCCATCAGCACCGAGGCCTGGTCCAGGCGATAGCCCAGGTGCTGGGCGCCCCATTCGATGACGATGAACTGCAGGGTCGCGCCCGCGCCCCAGAACAGGGTCGTGACCGCCAGCGAGATCTGGCCGAGCTTGTCGGACCACAGGATGCAGACGTAGCGGACGAAGTTGCGGATCAGGGCGGACGGATGGGTTTCCTGGCGAGGGTAGAAGGCGTGCGTGTCGGGAATCAGCAGGTTGCACAGGGCGGCGGCGATGTAGACCAGTCCGATCATCAGGATCGCGCTCTGCGCGGCATTGTCGGCCAGGCGGTCCACCCAGTCGAAGGACATCAGCCAGGCCGAAACCGCCGGGCTGATGAGCAGCCCGCCCAGCACGGTACCGACGATGACCGACAGCACGGTCAGGCCTTCGATCCAGCTGTTGCCCTTGACCAGCAGGTCGGGCGGCAGCATTTCGGTGACGATGCCGTATTTGGCGGGGGAATAGGCGGCGGCGCCGATGCCGACGACGGTATAGGCCACGAAGATCAGGATCAGCTGGTGCCCATGGCTCAGGCCGAACGCGCCGTAGCTGAACATCAGCAGACAGCCACAGGTCTTGAGCGCATTGGTGGCGAACATGACCCGGCCCTTGGGGAAGGCGTCGGCGAAGGCGCCGACGAACGCCGCCAGCACCACGTAGGCCAGGGCGAACCACCACTTCATCATGGGGGCCATCCAGTCGGGGCCGCTGAGGTCGGCGATCAGCCCGATGGCGGCGATGAGCAGGGCGTTGTCCGCGACGGACGACAGCGCCTGCGCGGCCATGACCATGTAAAAGCCCTTGTTCAATCGCGGACCCCGAAGTGGTTGACGAAGGGGGCGGCCGCCGGGAGGCGCGCCCGTAAAAAAGAGTTGCAGTATAGCGGGTCGCCGCCGGGGCGACGGCGCCGGACGCGGCCGGTTGTCCGGACCCGGTGCGTTATCATACGCTGTCACTCACGCGCCCCGATTTTTCGTCCGCCCCAGCACCGTGCGACTCACGCAGATCAAACTCGCCGGATTCAAGTCCTTCGTGGATCCGACCGTGATCCCCACGCCCAGCGAACTGGTCGGCGTGGTGGGTCCCAACGGCTGCGGCAAGTCGAACATCATCGACGCCGTGCGCTGGGTCCTGGGCGAGACCAAGGCTTCCGAACTGCGCGGGTCCTCGATGCAGGACGTGATCTTCAACGGTTCGGGCCAGCGCAAGCCGGCCGCGCGCGCCTCGGTCGAACTGGTGTTCGACAACAGCCAGGGCCGGGCGGCGGGGCAGTGGTCCTCCTTCGCGGAAATCGCCGTGCGCCGGGTGCTGACCCGCGATGGCGCCAGCAGCTATTTCATCAACAACCAGCCGGTGCGCCGCCGCGACATCCACGACATCTTCCTGGGCACCGGGCTGGGCGCGCGCGGCTACGCCATCATCGGCCAGGGCATGATCAACCGCCTGATCGAAGCCCGCCCGGAAGAACTGCGCGTCTACCTCGAAGAAGCCGCCGGGGTGTCGCGCTACAAGGAACGCCGCCGCGAAACCGAAAACCGCCTGGGCGACACGCGCGAAAATCTGACCCGCCTGGAAGACATCCTGCGCGAACTCGCCGGCCAGCTCGACAAACTGGAATCCCAGGCCCGGGTGGCGGCCGATTACCGGGCGCTGCAGGCCGAAGGCGAACTCAAGCAGCACGCCCTGTGGCTGCTGCGCGAACAGGCCGCGCGCGAAAGCCGCCAGTCCCTGGCCGTGGACACCGAACGGGCCCAGGCCGAACTGGAATCGGCCGTGGCCGGGCTGCGCGCCCTGGAATCCGATCTGGAAACCCGCCGCGCCGCGCACTTCGAGACCAGTGAACGGGTCCATCAGACGCAGGGCCGCCTGTTCGAGGCCGGCGCCCAGGTCAGCCGCCTGGAAGCCGAGATCCGCCACGTGGTCGATTCGCGCAACCGCCTGCAGGTCCGGCGCTCGCAACTGCAGGCCCAGCAGCAGGAATGGGGCGCCCAGCGCGCGCACAGCCAGGCCTCGATCGAGGACACCCAGGCGCAAATCGAAGAGGCCGAGGCCCGGGCGGAACAGTTGGCCGAACAGGCGCAAAGCGCCCAGGACGGCCTGCCGGAACTCGACACCCGGCTGCGCGACCTGGCCGCCCAGCGGGACGAATGGCGCCGCGTGCTGGCGCGCACCGAACAGGATCTGGCGCTGGCCGCGCAGTCCCAGCGGGACGCCGACGGCCAGTGGCGCGCCCTGGAGGACCGCCGCGCGCGCCTGGAAGACGAACGCGCCGCCCTGGGGGCGCCCGACCCGGCCGAACTGCAGCGCTGGGCGGGGGAATGCGCCGTCGCCCAGGAACGCCTGGAAGAAGCCCAGGCGCGCCTGCTGGAACTCGAATCCCGCCTGCCGGACCTGGAAGCCGCACGGGCGGATGCCCTGCAGGCCAGCCAGGCGGCCCGGCTGGACCTCGAAAAACTCGATGCGCGCCGCCAGGCCCTGATCGCGCTGCAGGAAAAGATCCAGTCCGAGGACGCGTTGGAGCCCTGGCTGCAGCGCCAGGAACTGGCCGGCCTGGGCCGCCTGTGGCAGCAGTTGCGGGTGGACGACGGCTGGGAAACCGCCCTGGAAGCGGTGCTGCACGAACGCATGAACGCCCTGGGCCTGCGCACTCTGGATCACGTGCGCGCCTTCGCCCAGGACGCGCCGCCGGCGCGCCTGGCGTTCTATCAGGCGCCCGACGCCGCC
>CBFGXR010000251.1:0-3593 GCA_965652675.1 uncultured Castellaniella sp. | reverse complement strand
GAGTATCTCCGTTCCGGAAAGCTGCTCAGTTGTTTGACGCTCCTTGCGCTAGTGACCGTAACCGGTGGTGTTCTGTGGCGCCTTGGTTATGCGTTGCCCCTCGCAGCCGTCCTGGCAACGACGGTACTCATCACCGCCCCCGGTTACCGAGTGGGACTCAGCGGCTTGACCGCGGATGGGCTGTCCGTACTGCTGCAATTGCTTGCCATGTCCACCGTTGTATCGTCCCGAGGACGGACCGGTGCCGCGCTCGCCGCGTCATTGAGCGCCCTCGCCTTGATGGCGAAGTTCAGTGCGATGTGGTCGCCGATGGCCAGGGACGATTCGTTGTCGTCCACCACGTACAGGCAGCACGAGGCGAAGCCGCGCAGTTTGGTGCCCAGGTTCACGTAGTTGGGCGTGGGGGCGGAGATCCGCTTGGCGGAGAATTCCTTGTAGAAGCGCCGCACCAGGTCGATCCGGCGCTCGGCGGGTTCGTTTTCCGACAGGGCCATGGCCATGCGCATGTAGACGAACTGCTGGGTCTCGTATTCCTGGCGGGTGACGCGGTTCTGCAGGCTGTACTTCTTGCGGATGTAGTGCAGCGAGAAGTGCGGCGTGTCGTAGTCCTGCTCGTGGTCGATGAAGGACTCGATCTCGGCGTATTCGGCGTCGCTGTAGTGCATGCGCACCATCACCCCGTCGGCCACCATCCGGTCGTGCAGCGCCTTGACGGTGGGGATGCCCGGGCCGTGGATGATCTTGTGCAGGTGGGACGCGTACAGCCGGCCGGCCATCAGGTAGTAGGACCAGGTGTCCATGTCCAGGCAGTTCTGGATCAGTTTTTCCTGCAGGTCGGCGGTGGAGACCGTCTCGGGCATGGTGCTGACGGCCTGCAGGACGATGCTGCTCCAGTCGACCTTGTGGCCCAGGTTGGCGGCGGCCCATCGTCCCCAGCCGTTGAGCTTGCTGGGGATATAGGGTTCGATGCGTCCATCACGCTTGACGATGTTCTTGATCACGGCCGGTGGTCCTTGGTGGAAGGGCTTTTATGTTCTACATGTAGTGCGGTTGGAAATCATAAACACAATATATGGTGTGATCAAGCGGCGTTGCAAATTCTTTTCCTGAAACATTTTCGAGGTTTCGAATGTCTCGGGCATCGTGGTACCCTGGACTGCTTCAGGGGAATTCAACGCGGTTTTCGAGCCGGGAAATCCCCGGGTTTTTCCCCGGCCAGCGTGGTCCGGGCACCTTGCGCGTCACTTCATGAATCGCTTCATCCGGCCCTTGGCCGCGTCGGTCCTGCTGTGCGGCGCCGGCTTCGCGCCGGCCCGGGCCTGGCAGGCGGCCGACCCGGATCCGGCGCTCCTCGATCTCGCCCCCCAGCGCTATGCCGTCCCCGCCGTGCCCCGCGACGTGCCGTCCGACGTCGCCCCCGATGCCGGCGACGACGCCTCCGGTCCGGATCCTTCCCCCGGCCTGCGCGGCGATCCGCTGTTCCTGGGCGGATCCATGGCGGGATACGGATACCGGCCGGACGGGACCCGGCTGCGATGGTTCGGCGGGGCCGCCGACGCGGCCGCCGGGCCGGGGGCCTCGGACGGATTCGGTCCGCTGGCCTCCAGCGGCCTGGATGCCTGGTCCCTGGGCGCGCGCAACTGGCGCTACCGCAGTTCCGCCGGATATCGCGTGACGCTGGGCAATACGGCGTCGGGCGCGCCGGACTGGGGACGATCCGTGCGCCTGGCGGGCGTGGGCCTGTCCCGGTCCGCCTCCTCGGGGCGCCTGTCGGCCGGGTCGTGGGACTATGCCGTGGCGGCCGGCGCCGTGGACGGCGCGGCCGGCCGCGCGGCCGCCGCGGGCGATCTGGCGTACGGGCCGATGGCGTTCGACGCGAACACGCGGTATGCGGTGGACCATGACCTGATCCTGGGCTCGCGGCTGCAAAGCGCCCAGGACCTGACGGCGCTGGGGCTGGGGGGCGACTATGCCATGGGCGACGCGGGCGCCTGGCGGTTCGGCGTGTCCGGATCGCGCCAGCCGCTGGCCGAAGGCTGGCGGCGCCAGCTGGGCTATACCCTGGGCCTGCTGCCGGGCTGGAATCTGTCCTGGGTGAACGCGCGGCAGAGGGCGGGCTACGCCGATCTGGCCACGGTCGGCGGCGACGCCGGCTGCGATTGCGTCAGCAACCAGTGGCAGCTGGACCTGGCGGCGGGCCGCTGGGGTTCGTTCAGCGGTTCGTTCGAGCGGCGGGTGGATACGGGGGGCGGCCTGGACGAACGGGTCGGCCTGGTCCATGGTTTCAGCTACGGTCCGCACCTGCGGGTGCGCCTGGAAACGAACCGCAACCTGACGTCCGGGGACTATGGCCTGGGCGCGCGGTTTTCCCTGCCGCTGGATTGGTAGGACGGCATGCAGGCCTCTCAAGCCGAGGCATCTCTCCACGTCGCGCCTTGCAAGGCGCTCCGATTCGATCGGCTGTGAATGGTCCGCAGGGACCATTCACAGTCCGATCTCATCCATGAACACCCGGCATAGGGCTTCCATCCCGAGCCGGTCGTCCTCGTCGAAGCGGTCCGTGACGGGGCTGTCGACGTCCCAGACGCCCAGCAGCGACCCGTCCGCGCGCACCAGGGGCACGACGATTTCCGATTGCGAGGCGGAGTCGCAGGGGATGTGTCCCGCGAATTCGTTGACGTCGCGGACGACCTGGGTCCGGCGGGTTTGCGCGGCCGTGCCGCAGACGCCCGAGCCGATGGCGATGCGGATGCAGGCGGGCTTGCCCTGGAAGGGGCCGACCACCAGTTCCGTGCCGTCGTACAGGTAGAAGCCCGCCCAGTTCAGTTGCGGCAGGCCGTCGAACACCAGGGCGCTGAAGTTGGCCGCGTTGGCGATCAGGTCGGGTTCCCCGGCGATCAGGCCGCGCGCCTGGGAGGCCAGGTCGGCGTAGTGTTCCGCCTTGCTGGCGTAGGTCCGGGGGGTGAAGGTGAACATCGGGGATTCCAGTGGAACAAGGGGAGGGGAAACATCATTGTAGGACGGGCCGCCCGCTGGTCCGGAGGCCGTGTGATGATCGTTATCACCTTGAATATATAGCGCGTGCGCTCCCGCCTGGCTTATCCTGTATCCGGAGGCGTTTGCGCGGCGTCAAGGCCGGGCCGGCGGCCTCGCATGACAATGGCGGCGGCGCCCATGCCCCGTCCGGTCCGACGCCAGGAGAGCCACCATGAATACCGCCGCGCTGCCGATCGCCGCCATCGTCCACGATCATGAGGACGGGGCCGACGCATTGATGCGGGCCTTCGTCGAATGCCGGTCCCGCGCGGGGCTGGACGTGCGCGGTCTCGTCATGGAGGCGGGCGCCGAGGGCGCGCACCGGTCGCGGCGGCGCCTGCGGGACGTCCGGACCGGCGAATCGTTCGAGATCTTCCAGGACCTGGGCGCGGGGTCGCAGGCGTGCTGTCTGGATGTTTTCCGGCTCGCGGCCGCCAGCGCCGCGCTGCGCGTGGCCGGCGATGCGCGGCCGGACCTCGTGGTCGTCAGCCGCTATGGCCGCCAGGAAGCGGGCGGCGGCGGCTTCGCCGGGGAATTCCTCGCCCTGATGTCCGAAG
>CBFGXR010000250.1:0-3609 GCA_965652675.1 uncultured Castellaniella sp. | reverse complement strand
GATGGAAGAACAGCAGGGCTACAAGCCCGGCCGCAAGCAGATGAAGGAAATCAAGGAGCAGATGACGATGGAGCTGCTGCCGCGCGCCTTCGTCATCGCCCACGACACCCGCGTCTGGATCGACACCGTGAACCGCTGGGTGGCCATCGACGCCGCCGCCACCGCGCGCAGCGACGAGGTCCTGGGCCTGCTGGCCAAGACCCTGACGCCCTTCCCCATCGTGCCGCTGCACGTGGAAATGTCGCCGGGCGCCGCCATGACGCAGTGGCTGTCCGAGGACGAGGCCCCGGCCGGCTTCACCATCGACCAGGACACGGAACTGCGCTCCACCGGCGAATCGCGCGCCACCGTGCGCTACGTGCGCCAGACGGTCGAACTGGACGAGGTCCGCCGCCACGTCCAGGCCGGCAAGCAGTGCACGCGCCTGGCCATGACCTGGAACGACCGCGTGTCCTTCGTGCTGACCGAGAACCTGGACATCAAGCGCGTCGCGCCCCTGGACGTGCTGAAGGAACACCAGGATGCCCAAGCCGCCAACGAGGCCGAGCAATTCGAGGCCGACTTCGCCCTGATGGCGGGCGAACTCGCGCGCATGCTGGACGACCTGGTGGCGGCGCTGGGCGGGATGAAGGAAGACACGAAGTAAGATCACGCTCGGCCTCGAGATGGATCCCACGGACACCGAAGCCACCCACCGCCTGTGGGACGAGCTGTCGGACTTCGCGCCGGACCAGTCCGAGGCGGCCACCCGCCGCCTGATGACGTTCGGGGCCGAACGGGACGGCATCCTCAACGCCACCTGGGCCGGCGCCGTGCGCCTGACCAGCGGCGAACGCGCCGAAAGCGAGGACGTCATGCGGCGCTGGCGCGTGGCGGCCGTGCGCTCGCTGCGGTCCCACGTCCCGCCCCCGCACCGGATCTGGGACCAGCCCGAATCCGATCCGTCCTTCGACATTCCCCTGCGCGACCTCGGCCGCTTCAGAAGCTACTCGTTCCGGCGGGAACTACCGCGCGCCTGGTTCGATTCGCCCTTCTTCCACCGCCATTACGGCGACCACGGCATCCAGGACGCCGTCTTCGTCGCCTTCCCCCTGAACCAGGACTGCGAATCGCACTTCGGTTTCTACGCGGACCGGCCGCTGTCGGACGCGGCCATCGCCCGCTTCACCTATGCGCTGCGCGGCATCAAGTGGTTCCATCGCCACCTGATGCTCAGCCACGGACTGACGATGGCCTCCAGTCCGCTGACACCCACGGAACACAAGGTGCTCCGGCTGCTGCTGACCGGCGCGCCGGAAAAACGCATCGCCGACCAGCTCGGCCTGGCGGTCTCCACCACGCACCAGCACGTCGTCTCGATCTTCCGCAAGTTCGGCGTGCGCAGCCGCGCCGGGCTGATGAGCCTGTGGCTGAACCAGGCCCCCCGGGACGCCTGATCCGCCCGCGCAAACCCGCCCCCACTGATTAGTAGGGATGACGCCCCTGCCCAGCGTCGTTACATTTCGGTCTCTTGAATCGAGACGGTCATGGAGACGGCGGCAATGCGGAGAATCACCCCCGGCGGGAAAACGCGCTTGAACGAGACGGCACGGCGCAGGGACGCCGGGCCGCGCCTGTCCGCGCTGTCGGTGACGATCCTCGCGGCGCTGGCGGCGTCGCCCCAGACCTTTGCCGCCTGCAGCTACTCTCCTCAATCCTGTGTCGGCACCGATGTATTCGAGGCAAACACGGCGGGCGCCATCAGCGGGGCAAGCTTCATCACTTTCGCGGACGACAGTGTGCTCGACGCGACGGCCAGCGATGCCATCAGCGGCGGCATCGCATCGTTCATCGACCGGGGCCGACTCAATGCATCGGCCGCCAACGCCATCAGCGGCGGCACGCAATATTTCGACCACGACAGCGTACTCAACGCCTCGGTCGCCAATGCCATCAGCGGTGGCGGCCAGATGATCGGCGGCAACAGCGTACTCAACGTATCGGCGGCCGGCGCCATCAGCGGCGGGACCCAGACCATCGACTACAACGGCACGCTCAACGCCCTGGTGACCGGAGCCATCAGCGGCGATCAGGAATTGAGAAGAAGCGGCACCCTGAAGATAGGGGCCGACAACGCCCTGAGCACGAGCAGCTCGGTCGCATTCACGACCGCCGTCTCGGGCCCCGGGGGCATCCTCGACCTGAACGACCACAGCACCACCATCGGGCGCATCAACAGCGCCTCGGGCGCGGGACTCATCACCAACAACGGCAACGATGCCGGTATCCTGACCGTCGGCGCGGCGGGAACAGCCACGTTCTCCGGTGTGATCCAGGACGGCGGCCACGCGACCACGGGCCTGGCCGTATCGACCGGCACGCTGATCCTCTCGGGCACCAACACCTACACCGGCGGCACCACGGTCCACAGCGGTGTCCTTCGGGCCGGCAGCGCCACCGGCCTGGTCGGCGATACGGCCTACGTCGTCAACGGCGGGACCCTGGATCTGAACGACTTCAGCCTGGACATGCGCTCGCTGTCCGGCACGGGCGGCACGATCGCCCTGGGTACGGCGCCGGGCACGGAATTGACCATCGACCAGGACGACGACACCGCATACGCGGGCGACATCACGGGCGGCGGCGGCCTGACGAAATCCGGCGCGGGCACTCTGATCCTGAGCGGAAGCGGCACCTATGCCGGCGACACGACCGTCGCGGGCGGCACGCTGGCGGTGAACGGCGCCCTCGGCGGACCGGTGCAGGTCCTGGCCGCCGGCCGGCTCCAGGGCGCCGGCACGATCGGCGACACGACCGTCCTGGGCGTCATCGCGCCCGGCAATTCCATCGGCACCCTGCACGTCGCCGGCAATATCGGGTTCGCCACCGGCTCGGTCTACGAAGTCGAAGCCGACGCCGCCGGCCAGGCCGACCGGATCGAGGCGACCGGCACGGCCACGATCGATCCCGCCGCAACCGTGCGGGTAATGGCCGGCGCCGGCGACTACGCGCCCGCCACCGACTACACGATCCTGTCGGCTGCGGGCGGCATCTCCGGCGCCTTCGGCGGCGTCACCTCCAACCTGGCCTTTCTCACCCCCTCCATGGCCCAGGACACCAACGACATCATCCTGCGCCTGACGCGCAACGACGTCAGCTACGGCAGCGTCGGCCGCACGCCCAACCAGATCGCCACCGGCGCCGCCGTCGAAAGCCTGCCGGCCGATCAGGCCGTGCGCGACGGGGTCCTGAACCTGTCCGCCGACCAGGCGCGCGACGCCTTCGATCAACTGTCGGGCGAACTCCATGCATCGGCCCAGGCCGCGCTGATCATGAACAGCCATTTCGTGCGCGACGCGGCCAACGACCGCTTGCGCGCTGCCTTCGCCGCGCCGGGCGCCGCGCCGGCCCCGATGCTGGCCTACGGCTACGGCGCGGACTCCCCCACCTTGTCGGACGCGGCGCCGGGGCTGCTGCCGGTTTCGGATACCGGCGCCCACGGCGGCCCGACGTTCTGGTCCCAGGCCTACGGCGCCTGGGGATCGGTCGACGGCGACGGCAATGCCGCGCGCCTGAGCCAGTCCGCCGGCGGCCTGCTGGTCGGTGCGGACGGCCGGATCGGCCGCTGGC
>CBFGXR010000249.1:0-3613 GCA_965652675.1 uncultured Castellaniella sp. | reverse complement strand
TTGGCCGCGGCCTTCACCGGCGCGGCTTTCTTGGCCGGAGCGGCTTTCTTGGCGGTGGTGGCGGGGGAGGCTTTTTTGGCGGCCGGGGCGGACTTCTTGGCTGCCGGTTTGGATGCGGACTTCGGGGCTGCGGTTTTCTTGGCGGGTGCGGCCTTCTTGGCGGTTGCCATCGTCATGCTCCTTGGGATCGAAGAGAGTGTCCACCCATTTGATATGACCCCCACGGGATGTGCGGCTCATCTCAAATGGCGCAGGCGCGCAATATCATGAATACTGCACGCCTTCAAGTCTATCGTAAGCCCTGTCGTGTTCCAAGCATTATTCCCGGCGCGGCGCCCGATGGGATCGATATTCGATTGCGCCTGTCTCGAAAAAGTCGCGTTCCTTTTTTTGATCAGCCTGTTCGAGGCGCGGTGCGCGTGCCTTTCGGCGCGCTCACCATTGCAGATAGAACATGGCCTTGGCGAGGAACACGATCAGCACGACGTGGCAGAACACGCTGAGGTGGATGATCTGGAAGTGGCGGGATTTCAGCTTGCCGGTGCCGCTGAGCGTCATGGCGGTGATGAAGTGGCCCAGCACGCTGAAGGCCAGGATGATCTTGATCCACAGCAGCGTGGCGAAGCTGCTGGCGAAAGGATGCGCGAGCGATTCGCGGAATTGCCAGGCCATGCCCAGGCCCGCGCCGAACAGCACGATCATGGCGAACGGCATGATGCGCCGCGCGCGCCGGCCGATGGCCAGTTCGACGTTGCGCATGGCTTCGCGGCCCAGCGGCTTGCGGATGCCTTCCAGGATGAGGACTTCGAAGAACACCGTGCCCACGAACAGGATGGCGGCGAACAGGTGCAGCGTAACGAGTAGTGAGTGGCTCATGTCGGTAGAATGGTGACTTGCCCGCGGGATGCGCGCGCACCGGGAAATTGTAGGCCGGCGGGTCTCGCCGCTACGCGGCGGCCCTGCGCCGATCCCGGGTATTGAATGACATTTGTCATGGATGGGAATCAAGCAATGGACCGCATTCGTATTCATGCCTGGGCCGCGTGCGCGGCCATCCTGGGCACCCTGGCCGCCTGCGCGTCGATCAAGCCGGTTCCTGCGCCGGCCGAGGCGCCCGCCGCCCGGCCGTCCTGCACGGCGGCGGTGACGGGCGATCCCGTGGTCGGCAACTGGCTGTCGGTCAGTTCGCAGAAAGGCGTCGCGGGCGCGCTGCGCACGCTCTACACGCTGAACCCGGACGGCACCATGAACTACGTCGAGCAGATCAAGCGTCCGCGCACGCCGTCCCAGGGCCTGTACGAATCCGGCTGCTGGTCCCACGAAGGGCAGACGCTGATCCTGCGCACCCTGGAATCGAACGGCTCGCCCGTGAACCTGGACGACCCGATCTACACCAACCGCTATCGCGTCGACCGGGCCAATGCGACGGAACTGCGCCTGAGCGGTCCCGACGGCGCCGTGAAGGCGCGGCGCATGTCGCCGGGCTACCGCCTGCCGTTCTAGGCACGGCGCGCGGCGCCCGGCGGGCGCTCAGGCCAGGCTGGCGGCCAGGCGCCGCAGCACGGTTTCCCGGCCCAGCAGGGCCAGCACGGCGCCGATCGACGGCGTGTGCTTGTGGCCGGTGACGGCCACCCGCAGGGGGATCGCCAGTTTCGGCATCTTGGCCCCGTGGTCCTTCAGGACGGCCTTCAGCAGGCCGTCGAGTTCCGCTTCGGTCCAGCCGGGCAGCGCGTCGGCGCGTTGCAGGAAATCGTCCAGCAGGACCCGCGCCGCGTCGTCCAGGACCTCGGCCCGCAGCGCGTCGTCGGCAGGCGCGTAGGGGCCGCAGAACAGCATCGCGCCTTCGGCCAGGTCTTCGAGGGTTTCGCCGCGGTCGCGCAGCAGCGCCATGATCGCGGTCAGGTCGGCCGACGCGGGATCGCCGCCCCGGCGGGCGATGCGCGGCGCGACGCGGGCGGCCAGGTCGGCGGGGTCGAGCGCGCGCAAGGCGTGGGCGTTGACCCAGTTCAGTTTCTTCGGATCCCATTGGGCGGCCGAGCGGCTGAGATTGCGCGGGTCGAACCATTCCACGAACTGCTCGCGGGTGAAGAGTTCGTCGTTGCCGTGGCTCCAGCCCAGGCGCGCCAGATAGTTGACCATGGCCTCGGGCAGATAGCCCATGCGGTCGTATTCCATGACGCTGACGGCGCCGTGGCGTTTCGACAGCTTTTCGCCGTCGGGGCCCAGGATCATCGGCACGTGGCCGTAGCGCGGCAGTTCGCCGCCCAGGGCGCGCAGGATGTTGATCTGGCGCGGGGTGTTGTTGACGTGGTCGTCGCCGCGGATGACATGGGTGATGCGCATGTCCCAGTCGTCCACCACCACGCAGAAGTTGTAGGTGGGCGTGCCGTCGGGCCGGGCGATCACCAGGTCGTCGAGTTCGCCGTTGTCGAAGCTGATGGGGCCCTTGACCAGGTCGTCCCAGGCGGTGACGCCGTCCTGCGGGCTGCGGAAGCGCACCACGGGCTTCATGCCGGCCGGGACCGGCGGCAGGGTCTTGCCGGGTTCGGGCCGCCAGGTGCCGTCGTAACGCGGCTTGGCGCCGACGGCGCGGGCGCGTTCGCGCATGGCCTCGACTTCTTCCGGCGTGCTGTAGCAGTGATAGGCCGTGCCCCGGGCCAGCATGTCGGCGATCACGGCGCGGTAGCGGTCCATGCGCTGCATCTGGTAGAACGGGCCTTCGTCGGCCTTCAGGTCCAGCCATTGCATGCCGTCCAGGATGGCCTGCACGGCTTCGGGGGTGGAGCGCTCCAGGTCCGTGTCCTCGATGCGCAGCACGAAGGTGCCGCCGAAATGACGGGCGAAGGCCCAGGAGAACAGGGCGGTGCGGGCGCCGCCCAGATGCAGGTAGCCGGTGGGGGACGGGGCGAAGCGCGTGCGCACGGGGCGCGAGGAGGAGTCTGTCATGGCGATGGTTCGGGTGGGGTTGTTGCACCGCAACAAAAAAGGTGCAGAACCCCTGTAGAATCGGAAGGTCGATACGTTATTTTAAGGGACGGCCCGACCAGGGAACCTCTGAATAAGTCGAGCGGCAAGCGGGCGCTGCGGATCGGGATGGGATGCAAGGCGCGAACCGCAGCCATAGCCGTAGCTATGGCGAGGATGAGCAACGCAGCAGACCGCCCGAGCCCGCAGTGTACGCGGCGCGAGGACTTGTTCAGAGGTTCCCCGGGGGCGTCCGGAGTCCTTCCCATGTTGCGCCACCGCCTGGCGGCCCTGTTCGAGCCGCGTTCCCTGCTGATCCTGAGTTCCCGCGAACTGCCCGTCGTGCGCACGCCGCCCGCCCTGCTCAAGGGCCGGATCGCCGACGTGCGGATCGGGGTCGACGGCCGCTGGCAGATGCCCGGGCGGCTGGACTTCCTGGCGGAAGGCCAGCGTCCGGACATGGCCCTGCTGTGCCTGGATCCCGCCCTGCTGCCGGCGGCGCTGGGGGCGCTCAAGGCGCACCGGCCGCGCGCCCTGGTGCTGCTGCCGCATTCCACGCCGGCGGCCGATCCCGTCGAGACCCGCGCCTACTGCCAGTCCTGGGGCCGGATCGCCGACGTGCGGATCGGGGTCGACGGCCGCTGGCAGA
>CBFGXR010000248.1:0-3624 GCA_965652675.1 uncultured Castellaniella sp. | reverse complement strand
AGGAAGTCCATGTCGCCGAACAGCGGGACGTCTTTCAGGGGCATGCAGGTGTCCAGGTTCTGCAGCGTCTCCAAGGAAAAGCTGTACAGGACGGCGTGATTAGCCGGCGGGGGATCGTCCGGCTGGTTTTCGGGGGCCAGCGCGTCGGGCAGCACACCGTCGTAGCGCAGCACCAGCCCGCCATCGCTGAGGTACAGCCCGTGGTCCTTGGGGTTGTTGCTTTTTGGGACGGCCCCGTCGCTGGTGCCCAGATCGATCAGGGTCGGCTCGTCCTGGTTGAAGTCGGCGAGCAGGTAGCCGATCACGCTGTACTGGGGCGGCGGCAGGTAGCGTTCCAGCACGACGGTGCCGCCGCGCTGGCCCGCCACCGACGGGCAGCCCAGGTTGCGGTCGATGATGCCGTCCTTCAGCAAGTCGGTTTCTTCCGGATCGCCCGGACCGTGGGGCTGGCGGTACAGTTCCTGGCCGTTGAGCTTCAGCACCTGGCGGTTGTTGGTTGCCATGCTGTTTTCGCACTCGAACACGCCTTTCGGGGTGTCCACGCGCATGGATTCGGCCCTGGCCGGGCCGGGCAGGGCGGCGAGCCAGCCGGCGGCCAGCAGGGCCGCCAGTGCGGGGGCCGGCGATCGCGGGCGCCGGCGTGGCGACGGTCCGGCCCCGAAGGCCGCAACCGAGAGACGATCACAGTTCATCCAGGATTTCCTGCTTGCGGGATTCATAGTCCTGCGCGCTGATCAGGCCCTGATCGCGCAGTGCCTTCAATTGTCTCAGGCAGGTGGCCGCGTCGCCACCGGTGGGTGCTGAGGTGCCGCCCGACGAGGGGGTGGTGAAGCTGCGCAGATCGAAGGTCACGGGTGAGCCGGTGTTTTTTTTCATCTTTTGGGTAAAAGCGGCGATGAGATCGTCTGCCGAGACGCGTCCGCCGAATCCTGAGCTGAGCCCTGCGCCCAGCCCTCCGGTCGGGTGCTCGGCCTGTTGGCGCCTGGATCGCAGGACCAGCAGCGTCAGCAGGACCCAGGCGCCCGCGCCGTAGATCAGGGTGGAGACGCCGATGGCCCGGAGCGTGACCTCCTGGACGCGGCCTTCGCGTTCGCAACGGATCGTGTGGTTCGTCCCGCTTTGCCCGGGTTTGTAGGAATAGTTTTGGGATGAAATGTCCATGTCGCCGTCGCACAGCACCGGGGCCGCCACGGCCAACAGCGGCGGATGCAGCGCCCCGCCGGCCGTGGCGATCATCAGGCCGATGAAGAGGCTGACGGGGATTCTGAACCATTGGTAGCCGAGCAGCCGGGACAGGAACTGGTTGCGGATGGACAGGACCGCCGACAGGCCGGGGATGCGGCGGCGCAGGAAGAACAGGATCACGACAGGGACGGCCAAGGGCAGGACGATGCCCAGGATCGTGATGCCGGCGGCGATGCTGCTTTCGTCGTTCATGGAGGATGTCCCGGAGCGCCGACGTGACAGACCGGCCTGTGCCGGCAGATTAGCCGAGGCGGTGGACCGGCGCATCCTTCAAACGGATGAAAGCCTGCCGGCCTGCGGGATTTTCTCGGGAGAGATGCGCCGGCCGGGTTCGGGGTGCCGGCGTTCAGGCTGCGGCGATGTCGTCGGCCGGCTGGCGGAGTGGATAGGGGCGGATCAGCACTTCGGCGGGCAGGTTCAGGCCTGTGGACAGGTTACGGATCATGGCCAGTGTCAGAGGACGGGTGCGGTTCAGAATGTCGGATACCCGGCCGCGCGGCCCGATATGGGGCTCCAGGTCTTTACGTGCCAGGCCGCGCGCTTCCATGATGTGTCCCAGGAAGTCGATGGGATCGGGGTCGTCGATTGGCACATGCGTCCGCTCGTATTGTTCGATCAGCAGGGCCAGCACGTCCAGCCGGTCCGAGGCGGGGGAACCGGCCGGCGCATCCCACAGGCGTTCGGCCTCGGCCAGCGCCGCCTGGTGCTCTTGTTGCGTGCGGATCAGTTTGAGTTCCATCGTGCCCTCGTTCAGATCGTTTCGACGTCGATTCGGTCGTACTGGCGATGCGTGCCGACGAAACGGATGTACATCAACCCTTTGTCGTAGCGCACCGCCACCACCAGACGGTAGTCATTGCCCTTGATGTTGAACACCACACGGTTGTTTCCGGTGAAGCTGGCGTTCCGATAAGCGGCCTTGATGTCCGATGGAGCTTGCCAGGACGCTCGGCTTGCCAGAGCGTGCCATGATCGCAGGGGTGTTTCGGCGTCGGGATGGTGGTCCCAGAAGGCCCGTAACGTGGCGAGTGCGATGATGCGCATGAGGAATTTTACTCTGATACCAAATTGGTATCAATCTGATCAGACGGAGCGCAAATGCAAAGCGCGTGACGGATCATAGAATCCGTCACGCGCGGGGTCACCCCAGGGTGGGATGAAGATGTCACGGTCTCCTCAAAGGAGGCCGGACGACCGCTGAGACACGCTTAAAACGCGTACTTCACCGCCGCCGCGCCGCCGAAGCCCTGGCGACGGCCGACATAGCCCTGCAGGCCGATGTCGATGCTCAGGGCCTGGCGGCTGCTGGGCGTCAGAGTCAGGCCCAGTTCGAAGACGCCGGTATCGCCCTTGAGGCTGGGGCTGGGGGTGTCGAAGCCGTAGACGGTGGCGCGGGCGACGCCGTCGAATTCATGTTCCCAGGCGGCGCCGGCCCAGACGCGGGTCTGGTCGCCGTAGGCGTGAATGAAGCGCGCGCCCAGGCGGGTGCGGCTGGAATCAGTGGCCTTGAAGTCGTAAGGGGCGCCGGCGACGTCGGCGCTGTCGCTGTCCAGATGAGACCAGAAATACTGGGCGTACAGGTCGGCGCTGGAGCGCTCGCCGATGGGCAGGCGATAGCCCGCGCCCAGGTGGGCGCCGACGTAGGCGGCCTTGCTGTCGTAGGACGCCGATTGTCCGTTGGCGCCTGTCAGATCCTTGCTGCGCCAGTCGCTGTCCAGGCGGCCGGCGCGCAGGGAGGCTTCGACGTAGGCGCCCAGGTCGGGCGTGGCGCGGTCGAAGTCGTAATGCGCCAGCACCCCGGCGCCGACGTAGTGGCTGTTGCCGCCGCCGCGCACCGACTGGCCGGAGAAGTTGTTGTCGCTGTCGTGGCTGCCGTAGCCGGCCTCGATAAAGGGGCCGACCGTCAACGAGCCAGCGCCGGAGGCGAAGCGCCGGGCGGCGCCGGCCATCAGCGACACGCCATCGACCGTGACGTGCGAGCCCGATTCGTAGCGCGAATGCCCGCCCGCGACCGCGCCGAAGGCGGTCCAGTCGCCCGGGGCGGCGGCGCCGCGGGCGCGATTCATGCCCAGGCCGGCGGCCAGGTCGGCGCCCTGGTTGGCCAGGGCCAGCAGGCTGGCGCGGCCTTCGACGGGAGCCTTGCTGGCTTCGCTGGCGTCCGCGCCCTGGACCGTGGCGGTCAGGGCCGTGCCGTCGTTCACCACGTCGAACTGGTAATCCAGGGCGAAGCCCTGGTTGCCGGTGATCCGGGTGGGGGTGGCGGAATAGGTGGTGGAGGTCAGGCCCGTTGCGTTGCTGAGCAGCGTGGCCTGGGTGCCCGTCCTGAGGACGCCCGCATCGCCCGCGACATCGGTGGCGACGCGAGCGTCCTGGATGTCC
>CBFGXR010000247.1:0-3628 GCA_965652675.1 uncultured Castellaniella sp. | reverse complement strand
CCGAGATCCGCTGGGTGACGGTCCAGACGACGCCCCGCGCCTATCCTTTCTGAACGCCGGCACATGGACAACGATGTCATCGAGGCGCTGCGCCTGGCGGTCGGCGAGGCGCATTGCCTGACCGGGGACGCGATCGAGGATCGCTTCCTGCACGACTGGATGGTCAAGGCGCCGCCGGGCCGGCCGCTGGCCGTGGTGCGTCCCGCCGATACCGGGCAGGTGTCCGCCGTGCTGCGCGCCTGTCATGCCGCCCGCGTGCCGGTCGTGCCCCAGGGCGGGCGCACCGGCCTGGCCGGCGGCGCCCTGCCGGTGCCGGACTGCGTCGTGCTGTGCCTGGAACGGCTGGACGCCATCGAGGAGATCGATCCGGCGGCCGTGACCATGACCGTCGGCGCGGGGGTGCCCCTGGAAACCATCCAGCACGCGGCGCAGGGCGCGGGCTTCCTGTTTCCCCTGGATCTGGGCGCGCGGGGGTCGTGCCGCATCGGCGGCAATCTGTCGACCAATGCCGGGGGCAACCGGGTGCTGCGCTACGGCATGGCGCGCGACCTGGTGCTGGGGCTGGAAGTCGTGCTGATGGACGGCACCGTGCTCACGCGGATGAACAAGATGCTGAAGAACAACACCGGCTACGACCTCAAGCAGCTGTTCATCGGCAGCGAGGGGACGCTGGGCGTCATCACGCGGGTCGTGCTGCGCCTGTTTCCCCAGCCGCGCAGCCGCTGCACCGCGCTGTGCGCGTTGACGGACTACGACGCCGTCGTGCGGCTGCTGAACCATGTCCGCGCCGGCCTGGGGCCCAATCTGTCGGCCTTCGAACTGATGTGGCCCGATTTCTACGCGCTGGTGACCTCGAAGCTGTCCGCCTTGCCCACGCCGATGCCGCATGGCCATGGCGCATACGTGCTGCTGGAATCGATGGGCACGGACCAGCAGGCCGACCAGGCCCGCTTCGAGGCCGTGCTGGGTGAGGCCCTGATGTCCGACATCGTCCAGAACGCCATCATCGCCCAGTCCGAGGCGCACGTGGCGTCCCTGTGGTCGATCCGCGACGCGTCCGGCGAACTGCAGCGGATCTTCTGGCCGCACGCGGGCTACGACGTCAGCATTCCGACGGGCGAGCTGGGCGCGTTCATCGACGCCTGCACGCGCGCCGTGAAGAAAGAATGGCCCGGCGCGCAGACCGTGTTTTTCGGCCATGTGGGCGATTCCAACATCCATATCGGCGTCAAGGTCGACCAGGATCCCTTTCCCGAGCCGGACATCGACCGTGTCGTCTATGGGCTGGTGCGCGACTGGGGCGGGTCCGTGTCGGCCGAGCACGGCATCGGCGTGCTCAAGCGGCCCTATCTGGGTTTCAGCCGCAGCCAGGCCGAACTGGCCGCGATGCGGGCGCTGAAGGCGGCCCTGGATCCTTTGGGCCTGCTCAATCCGGGCAAGGTGCTGCCGGAACCGGAAACCTGACCGCTTCCCCGCCGAGGCATCGAGGCGGATCCAACTACAAGACAAAGACAAGACAGAACAGGAGACAACATGCATACGCAAACGGCAGACGCGGCCGCGGCCCCGCCCGGCCCCCATGAACACCGGTTCGGGCCGTGCGGCCGGGCCCTGCATGCCGCGTCCAAGGTCCTGGCCGCGCTGGGCGGCCTGGCCTTCGTGGCGCTGGTGGGCATGTCGCTGATTTCCATCGTCGGGCACAAGCTCGTCGCCATGCCGGTGCCGGGCGACATGGAGGTGCTGATGATGGTGGCGGCAGCCGCCTCGGCCGCCTTCTTCGCCTTCTGCCATCTCGAGGGCGGCGACGTCAAGGTGGACTTCTTCACCGCGCATGCCGGACCGCGCGTCGTCCATGGGCTGGACGCCCTCGGCTCCCTGCTGGTCGGGCTGTTCGGCGCGCTGATCGCCTGGCGCACCGGCGTGGGCGCGGCCGCCCTGCGCGAGGCGGGCGAGACTTCGGCCATCCTGGGTTGGCCCGTGTGGGTCGCCCAGGCGGCCATGGTGCCCGGCTTCGTCCTGATGGCGGCGGCCGGCTTCTACATGTGCGCCCTGCATCTGCGGGCCGCCCGGGTTTCCGGGGAGGATCGGCCATGAGCGGCATGACCGTCGGTTTCATCATGTTCGCGGTGCTGCTCGCCCTGATAGTGATCCGCATTCCCATCGGCATTTCGATGTTCGTCGCCGGTGCCGGGGGCTACGCCTGGCTGACGGGCGGCTGGGTGCCGCTGATGGCATCCCTGAAGAACCTGGCGTATGCCCGCCTGTCCAACTACGACCTGGTGGTGATTCCCCTGTTCCTGCTGATGGGGCAGTTCGCGACGCACGGCGGCCTGAGCCGCAGCCTGTTCCGCTTCGTCAGCGCCTTCATCGGCCACCGGCGGGGCGGGGTGGCGATGGCGGCGGTGGGCGCCTGCGCAGGCTTCGGCGCCATCTGCGGGTCTTCCCTGGCGACCGCGGCCACCATGGGGCAGGTGGTCCTGCCGGAACTGCGCCGCTACGGCTACGCCGGCAGCCTGGCGACCGGCACGCTGGCCGCGGGCGGGACGCTGGGCATCCTGATCCCGCCGTCCGTGCCCCTGATCATCTACGCCATCCTGACTCAGGAATCCATCGGCAAGCTCTTCATGGCGGCCGTCATCCCCGGCCTGCTGGCCATGATCGGCTACATGATCGTCATCCAGATCATCGTGCGCCGGCATCCTGAAATGGGGCCCGCCGGCGCGCGCACCGCCTGGCCGGAACGCTTGCGGGCGCTGGTCCAGGTCGGACCGGTGCTGGCGGTGTTCGTCATCGTCATCGTCGGCATCTACGCGGGCTGGGCCACCCCGACCGAGGCCGCGGCCATCGGCGCGGCCGCCTGCGGCGTGATCGCCGTGGCCTCGGGCGGCCTGCGCTGGACGGGGCTGCTGGACAGCGTCCTGGGGACGGCCCAGGCGACGGCCATGATCTACCTGGTGCTGCTGGGCGCCGACATGCTGAACGTGGCCCTGGCCCTGTCGCAGCTGCCGGCCGGGCTGGCGTCCTGGGTGCAGCACAGCGGCCTGTCGCCGTTCCTGGTGATCGTCGCCATCCTGCTGGTCTACATCTTCCTGGGCTGCGTCATGGATTCCCTGGCCATGATCCTGCTGACCATTCCCATCTTCTATCCGATGATGATGGGGCTGGATTTCTACGGCATGGGCCACGACGACAAGTCGATCTGGTTCGGCATCCTGGCGCTGATGGTGGTGGAAATCGGCCTGGTGCATCCGCCGGTCGGCATGAACGTCTACATCATCAACCGCCTGGCGAAGGACGTCCCCCTGACGGAAACCTTCAAGGGCGTCATGCCTTTCCTGGCGTCGGATTTCATCCGGATCGCGGCGCTGGTGCTGTTCCCCGGTCTGGCGCTGTTTCTGGTCAGGACGTTCGGGGCGTTGTAGCCGCAGTGTGATGCACCACCACCCATCAGTCAAAAGGCGATCCACGCCAATCCACGAGGAGACAAGCATGACGCAGCATTCCAAGACGCCATTCCGCGCGGGCAGGATCCTGGCCGCGCTGGTCCTGGGCCTGGCGGCGGCCGCGGGGGCCTCAAGGGCGTCATGCCTTTCCTGGCGTCGGATTTCATCCGGATCGCGGCGCTGGT
>CBFGXR010000246.1:0-3647 GCA_965652675.1 uncultured Castellaniella sp. | reverse complement strand
CCGACAGCTGGTGCGGATACTCGCGCACGCGCTGCGCGGCGGCGGGGATCTCCACCAGTTCCAGCATGCGCCGGGCATGCGCCATGGCGCCAGTCTTGTCCAGCCCCTTGTGCAGGCGCACCGACTCGGCGATCTGCTCGCCCACCGTCAACACCGGATTCAGGCTGGTCATGGGCTCCTGGAAGACCATGGCCATCTCGTTGCCGCGCAAGCCGCGCAGCGCCTTCTGGTCGAGCCGCAGCAGATCGACGGTCCGGCCGTCGCGCAGCACGAAATGCGCCTCACCCTGCACCTGGGCATGCGAGGTCTTGGCGTGCAGCCCCATCAAGGACAGGCTGGTGACCGATTTGCCCGAACCGGATTCGCCCACCAGCGCCAGCGTCTGGCCGGGCATGATGCGGAAGCTGACGTCCGCCACGCTCTGGATGCGCCCGTCCTCGGTGGCGAAGGAGGTGGACAGTGAACGCACGTCCAGACGGGGGACGACCCGCGCGGGGGCCTGCTCGTGGGCCGTCATGATTTCTGCTTCAGTTTGGGGTCGAACAGATCGCGCACGCCGTCGCCCAGCAGCTGCAGCGACAGGGCGGTGAGCACGATGGCGATGCCGGGGGCCAGGATGGTCCAGAAGGCCTGGTCGGCGTATTGCAGGCTGCCCGTGATCATGGTGCCCCAGGTGGGGATTTCGGGCGGCACGCCCACGCCGAGGAAGGACAGCCCCGCCTCGGCCAGGATCGCATAGGCGAAGATGAAGGTCACCTGCACCAGCACCGGCGACAGCAGGTTGGGCAGGATGTGGCGCCACAGGATCATCGGCGTGCGCACGCCCAGCGCCTTGGCGGCGTCGACGAACAGCAATTCGCGCAGCACCAGGGTGGAGGCGCGCACCACGCGCGCCACGCGCGGCGTGTAGACGATGACCAGCGCCAGGATCACGTTCCACAACGACGCGCCCAGGATCGACACCAGGGCGATGCCCAGCAGGATGTCGGGAAAGGCCATCATCGCGTCCACCAGGCGCATCACCGGCGCGTCGAGCCGGCGGAAGTACCCCGCCAGCATGCCCAGCAGCGTGCCCAGGACCACCGCGCCCAGGGCCGTGAAGAAGCCGATCATCAGCGAATAGCGGGCGCCGTAGATGATGCGCAGCATCACGTCGCGGCCCAGTTCGTCGTTGCCCGCCCAGTACGTCCACGAAGGCGCGTGCAGCCGCATGGCGATGTTCATTTCGCCGGGGTCGGCGCTGCTCAGCATGGGATAGAACACCGCCGCGGCCACGGTCAGCAGCAGGACGAGGGCGGAGACCAGCACGACCCTGCGGGCGAACAGGCGCCTCAGGGTCTTCATCCAGCGGATGCCCATCACTGCCCCTCCAGCCGGATGCGGGGATCGACCACGGTATAGAGCAGGTCGATCGCCAGGTTGATGAACACGTAGATCGCGGCGATCACCAGCAAGGTGCCCTGGATCACGGGGTAATCGCGGCGCAGCACCGCGCGCACCACCAGATTGCCCACGCCGGGCAGGTTGAAGACGGTCTCGGTCACCACCGTGCCGCCGATCATCAGCGCCAGGGTCAGCCCCAGCACGGTGACGATGGGCACCAGCGCATTGCGCAGCACGTGCTTCATGAGCACCACGCCTTCGGACAGGCCCTTGGCGCGCGCGGTGCGCACATAGTCCTCGCCCAGGATGTCGAGCACCGACGCGCGCGTGAAGCGGATCACGAGCGCCGAATTGAGCACCCCCAGCAGGATGGCCGGCAGGAGCAGGTGCTGGACGCGGTCGCCCAGCGACGCGCCGGGATCGCCATAGCCCGAGGCGGGGAACCAGCCCAGGTGCACGGCGAAGACCTGGATCAGGATCAGGCCGAACCAGAAGCTGGGAATGCTGGCGCCCAGCATGGCCACGGTGCTGACGAGCTGATCGGCCCGGCTGCCGCGCCATACGGCGGCCGCCATCCCGCAGGGCACGCCGATGCCCGCCGCGATCGCCACCGAGAACAGCGCCAGGAACGCGGTCGGCTCGGCCCGATGGGCCAGCGCCTGCAGCACCGGCATCTGCAGGAAGATCGACTGCCCCAGATTGCCGCGCAGCACCTGGCCGACCCACAGCACGAACTGCGTGATCAGGGGCTGGTCCAGCCCGTATTGCACGCGCGCGGCGGCGATGTCGGCGGCCGTGGCCTGGTCGCCCAGCAGCAAGGCCACCGGATCGCCCGAGGCCAGGCGCGTGAGCAGGAAGACCAGCACGGCGACGATGGCCAGCACCAGCGCCGCGCCCCCCAGGCGCTTGAGCAGAAAATACAGCATGGAGCCCCCGCGTCCGTCTTACTTGGCGAGCGACGTATTCCAGAAGAAGGGCCAGACGGCCGGCTCGTAGCCTTGCAGCTTGGCCGAACGCGCCGACAGCCCGTTGAACCGGCCCACTTCCACGAACGGCACCTCTTCGTACACCAGCGCCTGGACCTTGCCCCACAAGGGACCGCGCTTGGCGATGTCCGGTTCGCTGTTGAAGGCGGCCAGCACCGCTTTCTTGGTGTCGGTTTCCCACCAGCCGGGGGCGCCGTTGCCCAATTGCGGCGGCGACAGCATGGGTTCGGGGAACTGGCCCGAGTGCGTCACATACACGTCCCACAGCTTGGGATCGTTGCGCCGCTGCACCAGCGTCGCCCAGTCCACCACCATCAGCTCGGTCTTGAACCCGGCGCGCTTCAGGTGTTCGGCCATCACCAGCGCCATGTTGTAGTGGAATTCATACTGGCGGCTGACCATGATGCGGACGGGCTGGTCCTTGTAGCCGGCCTTGGCGGCCTGTTCCTTGGCCAGCTTCGGGTTCTTCTGGTTGTAGCGATCGGCGCCCGCGTCGGAATAGTAGGGCGTGCCCTTGGGGAAGAAATTGGGCTCGGCGGTGAAAAAGCGCTTGTCGCCGAAGCCGGCCAGCAGCATCTCGGCTTCGCCCATCGCGGTCTGCACCGCCTGGCGCATCGCCTGGCTGGACAGCACGCCTTCCTTGGTGTTGAACACGATGTAGGGAAAGCCGAAGCTCTGCGTCAGGATCGGCACCACGTCGGGCATGGCCTTTTCCAGTCGGCTCATCGCCTCGACCTGCAGCAGATCGGCGTAATGGAACTGGCCGGCCAGCACGCCTTCCACGCGCGTCGTCGCATTGGGCACCGGCACGAAGCGCAGTTCGTCGAGCAGCGCCTCCCGCTTGCCCGCGTAGCCGCTGGCGGGCTCGCTGCGCGCCGCGTACTGGTCGAATCGCGCCAGCACCGTGTACTGGTCGGGCTTGCGCTCCTTGAGCTTGTAGGGCCCGGTGCCGACGATGTCCGTGAGCGGGGTGGCGATCGATTCCTTGGGCATGATGCCGGCCATGCCGCTGGGCATGGCCAGGTGCGCCAGCAGCGGCGCGTAGACGGACTTGAGCTGGATTTCGATCGCCAGGGGACCCGTGGCGCGGATGTCGGCCACTTCCTGCCCCACGGCCTTGCCGCGTGCGGACACTTCCATCCAGCGCCGCAGGGAGGCCACCACGTCGTCGGCGCCCATGTCCTTGCCGTTGTGGAACTTCACCCCCGCGCGCAGCGCGATGGCGTAGGTCTTGCCGTCGGCCGAGAGGGCGGGCAGTGTTTCGGCCAGCATGGGCTG